>CAMLEF010000360.1 GCA_946478675.1 uncultured Flavobacteriales bacterium
TTTCACGATCGCTTATCATCCGATGTTCTCCGGTCCGAGCTTCGCAACGATCCACATCAACAACGACGATTGTGACGAAGCTTCTTTCGATTTCGACGTGCAGGGCATGGGCCTTTATCCTTCGATGTTCGCGATACCGACGGACGTGACCTGCAACGGCGGAAGCGACGGCAGCATCACGATCTATAACATCCAGGGCATACAGCCGATGACCTACACGTGGTCGCCGAACGTCAGCAGCTCATCTTCTGCGTCAGGACTTTCTGCCGGCACATACACGATCACGATGATGGATCCGTATTTCTGTTCCGTATCGCAAACGGTAACGATCACCGAGCCGCCGGTGCTGACGGCCACTGTGGTAAACGTAACGAACCCGACGACCTGCGGCGGAAACGACGGCAGCATCGACATCTCGGAAAACGGCGGCACATCGCCTTATTCATTCAGCTGGAGCAACGGACCGGTAACGGAAGATGTTTCCGGCCTGAGCGCAGGAAGCTATTCCGTGGTGATCACCGACGCGAATTTCTGCAGCACGACGCTCTCTGCCACGCTGAATGATCCTGCATTGCCGAATGTCGTTTACGCCGAACCGATCGACACGGCCTGCCAGACGACGCAGCTGCCGTTTACACTGAGCGGTGAATCTCCTGCGGGCGGAACGTTCTCGGGACCGGGCGTTAGCGGAAATACCTTCACGCCGCTGAATGCGAACATCGGTTTCAACGTGATCACGTATGCGTACACCGATCCGGTAACCGGATGTTCGGCGAGCGTTACCGACAGCATCTGGGTGGACATCTGCAACGGTGTTTCTACTGTGACAACCGGAAGCATCAACATTTATCCGAACCCGACGAGCGGTGTCTTCACGATCGAATTGTCGTCGTCGGAAAATGCGATGATGCAGGTGGAGATCACGAACAGCCTCGGCCAAACGGTGCAGTCATTCACGATGACAACCATGCGCAAACAAATCGATCTCGGGCCGTACGAAAGCGGCGTTTATTCCGTTCGCATGATGAATGGAAATGCTGTGGTGGTGAAACGGATCGTGAAAGAGTAGTTCTGTTTTTAATTTTTAAAAGAGGTAACGCCGCTGCTTCGTGGTGTTACCTCTTTCCATTTAGAGCACAATCGCAATTTTCACTCTTTTTAATGCCTTGGTCATTCGTTATCTTTGAAATATGAAACAGGTAACTGTAAATGTTCCCGAAAAGAAGCTTGATTTTTTTCTTGAGCTGATCCAATCGTTGGGATTTTCAAGCACGGACGAGCCGGAAGTGGCGGAAACCGCAAAGAAAATCGTACGGGAAAGGATTAAGTCGGCCAAAGCTTCTGATTATACTTCGTGGGAAAAAGCGAAGAAAAAGATTCGCGCGTGAAGCTTTTCAGAATAATGGTTGACAAAAGAGCGCTTACGGATATCCAAAGCGGCGTCGACTATTACAATGCAGAACAGACCGGTCTTGGTAAGCGTTTTTATGAAGCTGTTGAAAGAGGGATGACCATACTGGAGTCACATCCGAAATTCCAGGTTCGTTATGATCATGTGCGATGCCTTCCATTAGGTAAATTTCCCTTTATGATTCATTTTACGGTTGACGAAAAGTACATGACGGTATATGTTCATGGCGTAATACATACTTCTCTCGATCCGAAGAAACATTGGGTCCGGAATAAGTAATCGCATTTTTTGTTTTTCTGAAAACGGAAATTACCGGATGATCATCCCAAATATTTCCCAACGATCGGCATTCGTCGTCCGCTGCCGAAAGCTTTAGGTGACACACGAAGGATTGGTGCGGCCTGCGCGCGTTTCCATTCATTGCTGTTCACCAGCTTTAAAATTCTTGCGACGAGCGCTTCGGCGAATCCCATCGCCGCCAGCTCGCGCGGGCCTTGTCGCTTCTCGATGTATTCGAAAAGAATTTTGTCGAGGATGTCGTACTCCGGGAGCGAGTCGCTGTCTTTCTGGCCGGGGCGCAATTCTGCAGACGGCGCTTTCGTGAGAATGTGCTGCGGGATAATTTCTTTTTCGCGGTTGATGTAACGGCACACGTCGTACACCTGCGTTTTGTACACGTCTCCTAAAACTGCAATGCCGCCGCACATGTCGCCGTACAGTGTGCCGTAGCCGACAGCAGCTTCGCTCTTGTTCGTGGTGTTGAGCAGGATGTAGCCGTGCTTGTTCGCGATGCCCATGAGGATCACGGCGCGCAACCGGGCCTGGATATTTTCTTCCGCTACGTTGAAGGGCGCGTCGCCGAAAACCGGGTGCAGCGTGTCGAGCATCGCGTCGAATCCTTTTTCGATGGAGATGATCTCGTAGCGGCATCCGAGGTTGTTGCACAGCGCGATCGAATCGTCGACGGAATGGCCCGACGAAAATTTCGAAGGCAGCAGCACCGGCAACACGTTCTCTTTTCCGAGCGCAGCAACCGCCAACGCCAGCACGAGCGCCGAATCGACGCCGCCGGAGAGACCGAGGATCGCTTTGGTAAAGCCCATCTTGCGGAAGTAATCGCGGATGCCGAGCACGAGCGCGTCGTGGATGCGGGACTCGACGGATGACGGCGAAGCGGGCGGGAGCGGGGAGAGCTTCGTCACGTCGAAGATGCGGAAATCTTCTTCGAAATAATTCAGCTCCTGGATGATCTCGCCTTTTTCATTCAGCACCATCGAGCCGCCGTCGAATACGAGATCGGTGTGCGCGCCGACGTGCTGCAAATACACGAGCGGCAATTTGTATTTCGATGCATTGTATTTCAGCACTTGTCTTCGCTTCTCGGCGTGCGTATAATCGAACGGCGAAGCGGCGATGTTGATCATCAGGTCGGGCTGCTGCTTCACGAGCTCTTCCATCGGCCACATCGTGTACATGAGGTTCTCGCCGATGTCCCAGAGATCTTCGCAAACCGTCAGCGCGATGCGGCGGCCCTTTTATTCCGTAATGTGAAATTCACGCGCCGGCTCGAAGTAGCGGTACTCGTCGAAGACGTCGTAATTCGGCAGCAGGCCTTTGTGATGAACGCTTTTGATTTTTTTATCCGCGAGAAAATAAGCGGCGTTAAAAAGATCTTTTCCCTCGGTACGCGGATTCTTCGCAGGCGCACCAACGATCGCTGCAATGCCGTCGCATACGGAAGCAATATCGAGCACCGCTTCCTCACAACGACGGAGGAAATCGGCGAACTCGAGAAAGTCTTTCGGCGGATAACCGCAAACGCTGAGCTCCGCAAAAACGACGAGGTCCGCGCCTTCCTGCTTCGCACGCAGAATGTAGCTTTTGATCTTTTCCGTGTTCGAAGCGAAATTGCCGATGTGATAATTCAGTTGCGCGAGTGCGATCTTCATGACTGTAAAATTACGGAAAGAAAAAGGCGGGTCAGAATGCGTACGTCAGCGATTGCCCGAAATGCCAGCTCAGCTCCGGAACGCCCGGCGGCTGCTTGGTATCTTTCAGCAAACCGAACACCGTGCCGATCCCGAAATGTTTCGTGAAGTTCGCCGTGAAAATGAAATCTTCGGAGATGCGGTAATCGTTGAAGTCGGCGAACAGCGGCTGGTAATACACGGTGTTTACGATCTCCAGGTTCTTCGCCATCTTCCACGAAAACGAAAGATAGCTGTCGAGGCGATGATCGTCGTACACCGCCCGCCCGCCGTCGTCGATCTCGTGCTCGTACATGTACAGCGCGGCGAGGTAGCAATGAAAATTATCGCGTTTGAACAATCGATAGCGCGGGCCCACTCCGGCGCAGCCGCGGAAATCCATTTTCATCGGCTTGTTGTACTGCGACTGCACGAAGGCTTCCGCGGTCCACGGAGAATCGTCGCCGAGGCGGTAATTGTAACGCACGTGCTGGTAACCGGTGTTGATGAAATCTTCGCCGTTCGCTTTTTCAAGATCGAGGTTGTTCAGCAGGATGAGCCGAGAGCGACCTTTCTTATACTGCACGTGCACGGTGTTGCCGAAGTTGTACACTTCGTTGCCGTTGTTTTCCGCCGCGAACGACAACCGCACCTGTCCCATCCAGCCGTCCGTGTCATTGAGGAAACGCAGCGATTCCACGTTCAGCACCTGCGCGAAAATTCCTGCAGGCAACAGCAGCAGCAAACAGAGAAAGATTTTTTTTGGGAACATACGCTTAAAAAAAAGACCCGCCGGGATGGGGCAGGTCTTCGATGAAGAATGCGGTTCGTTTAGAAGAGAACGCCGACGGTCAGTGCGATGGCGCTCGAGCGTGCGTTCTGCTTGGTGGCGTTGAAGTCGTTGCTGTACGTGCGGAACAGGTACTTCGAATCTTTCTTGAGTACGTTGGAGAAACCGTTGTACCAGTTGATGCCGAACACGAGCGAAGTGGAGCCGGAGAGGTTCCATTCTGCGCCGCCGCCGATGTTGAGCGCGAACTTGAAGAGGTTCATGTCCGACGTGTTGTCGAGCTTGTCCTGTGAAGCGGTGCCGCTGCCTGCGGTGAGGTAAGGCGCGCCGGAGCTGCGGTTGGTGAGCGTTACCGCGTCATCCGCGTGGCTGCCGAGACGGAAGCT
>CAMLEF010000361.1 GCA_946478675.1 uncultured Flavobacteriales bacterium
ATCCTCGAGCCGGCGACGTTCGTTTCTCCCTGCCCGGGCGACGGCAAGATCATCCTCGACAAAAAAGGATGTGACGGCACGATCAGCTTCCTGCACGAGGTACAGGCCCTTTGCAAAAAACACGGTGCCGTATTCATCCTCGACGAGATGATCACCGGCTTCCGCTGGGACCTGCACGGCGCAATGAAAGTGTACGGCATCGAGCCCGACCTGGCAACGTTCGGCAAAGGCATGGCGAATGGTTTTGCGCTTTCCGCACTCATCGGCAAACGCGAGATCATGGATCTTGGCGGCATTCGCAAGGAAGGCGCAGAACGCGTGTTCCTCATCTCGACGACGCACGGTTCGGAGATGTCGGCATTCGGTGCGTTCATCAAAACCGTCGACGTTTACCGCGAACGGAAAGTCACGGACCATCTCTGGAATTACGGAAAGAAATTCATCACCGGCTTCAACGCGATTGCTGCGGAGCTCGGCGTTTCGGATTATTTCAGCGCCGAAGGTTTTGCCTGCTCGCCGGTTTATTTCACGCGTGATAAAGACAAGAACGTGTCGCTGGCTTTCCGCACGCTCTTCTCGCAGGAGATGATCCGTCACGGTGTGCTGATGCCGTGGGTGGCGATCTCCGCTGCGCACGATGATGCTGCGCTGGAGCTGACGATGGACGCCGGAAGAAAAGCATTGACCGTTTACCGCAACGCGCTGGAAAGCGGTCTTGAAAAATTCCTGAACGGCCCGGTGATCAAGCCGGTGTTCCGCAAACACAACTGATCCGATGAAAACAAACCTGCTGGAAGGAAAAGTAGTCGTCGTTACCGGCGGCGCGGGACTGCTGGGCCGCACCTTTTGCGAAGCGATCTGTGAAGCCGGCGGTATTGCCGTTGTTGCGGAGAAAGACGAGAAGGAAGGAAAGCCGTTCGCCGCCGATCTCTACAAACGTTACGACCAGCGCGCCATCTTCGTGCAGGCCGACATTACTTCGGATGCTTCGCTGCATGCGCTCATCGAATCGGTGCACAACGAATACGGTTACATCGACGCGCTTGTCAATAACGCTTACCCGCGCAACAAGAATTACGGCCGCGCGTTCGAAGACGTCGCTTACCATGATTTTGTCGAGAACATGGGCATGCATGTCGGCGGCTATTTCCTGGCGTCGAAACATTTTCTGAATTATTTCACGCAGCAGAAAAACGGCGGCAACATCATCAACATGGCATCGATCTATGGAGTCGTAGCGCCGCGTTTCGAGATCTACGAAGGCACGCCGATGACGATGCCGGTGGAATATTCCGTGATCAAATCCGGCATTATCCACCTGACGAAATACATTTCCCGTTATTACAAAGGCCGCAATATCCGCTGCAACGCGATCAGTCCCGGCGGCATCCTGAACAACCAGCCCGAGCCATTCGTGGAGCGTTATAATGTCTATTCGGCAACGAAAGGCATGCTTGATCCGAAGGATATTGCCGGCACGTTAGTGTACCTGCTTTCCGACGAAGCGAAGTATGTGAACGGGCAGAATATCGTGGTGGATGACGGTTGGTCGCTGTGATCAGAACGTTTTACACTTGTCGATAAATACCGCCTTGACGAGCGGGTTGATCTCCGTGTAAAGTTTTCGGAATTGCGGAGGCGCATTGCCGATATAACCCGACAGAAAATCGATCGACTGCCAGAACGTGACATTTCCGCCGCTGTAAAATTCGGAGAGGTAATAAACGCTGGAAGAAAAAATGCAGAAGGCGTGACGAACCTGTTCTGCATAATGGCTGAAGAGCACTTCTGCGCTGATGCTGCTGAGCTCGTCGCTTCCCAATAAATCAAAGGAGAGATTCAGCTTGCGGATGTGATTGACCGTAAGCTGAAGATGTTGTTTGGAATGAAAAGGATGCGGCTTGAGCAGGTAATGGTATTCCGACGGAGCATCCAGTTGCTGAAGAATATGATCGATGTATTCCGTCCAGTAACGATCCGGAACATTGTACATATGCACCGATTCGAGGAGAATGAAAACGATCGGCTTACCGGTTGCCGGTAACGTTTCGCGCCTGAGCGTAGCGGCATGTTTCGTCATCAGCTCCGCTGCCAGTGTACGGAATGTTTCTTTGCCAGGAAGATCGAGTATCCATTCGGTCGTCATGCCCTGCGCTGCAAGGTAGCGACGGTACGAGGGACCGAACACGCAATACATTTTACCGGGAATAATATGGCGGCTGAGGACGTGGTAATAATCACCCATGCCGTGTTCCATGTAAAATATATTTGCCTGCGGGAACAGCTGCTGCAGCGGACGGTTGATGTAGGTTTCCGTCATCAGGAAGAGCTCGACTGTTTTGGGAGGAGAGGGCAGCAGCCTGCTGAGCTCATCGCGGTACCTCGCATCGCGTTTGCGCATGTGCTTGTTCAGCAACAGGCGATATGCGTTACGGATCACCGGCCATCCTTTGACTTTACGGGTAAACGTCTTGAAAGGAGTGGGGCGGAAATCGTATCCGGTATCGACGGGATCGGAGAAGTTGTGACGAATGTCCCAATTGTGCAGGTCCGCCGCTTCGAACATCAACCGGATCAATCCTTCTCTTCGAAAACCGGTATCGATCATCAGGACGTCCGTGTCTCCCGGCTGACGGGAGTGACGGGCCAGCATGGTCATGTAAATGGTGCTGCTGTGCGATGTCGTAACGAAAATCCTGAGTTTGTTCGAATTCATGTAATTTTATCTCGGTAAAAATACTAAACCCTTTCATTTGGGAGCGATTCAAAAGCAGGGCCTGATCAACACGATAATCGTTTACGTTGGCGTAATCATCGGCTTCTGTTCCCAGATTCTTATTCAGCCGCATTACCTCCGACCGGAAGAGCTTGGTTTGTCGCGGATCATGATCAACTATGCGTCGCTGCTGACACCGTTTTTGCTGCTCGGGGCATCCAGCATGAGCGTACGTTTTTTCCCGGCGTTCAAAGACAAGGACGTACGGCATCACGGATTTTTTGGCTTCATGCTGCTTTTTCCATTGGCGGGAATGCTGGTGGGCGGTACAATTCTATGGGCGTTGCGTCCGTGGATCGAATCGCGGTACCAGGCGGAATCCGGGTTGTTCGTGCATTATCTCTCCTGGGGATTTCCGCTTGCGGCGATCATGACCTTGTCGATTGCGCTCAATTCGTATTGCAACAGCCTGGTGAAAACCGTGGTGCCTTCGCTGCTGAATGACGTATGGGTGCGCGTGCTGCTGATCGCTGTAATTTTCGCCCACGCCTTCGGTTGGCTTTCGCTCGACGGTTTTGTCGCGGGAATCTTTATCACTTACCTGACACAAACCCTGTTCCTGCTGTTGTATATTTTCCGGATCGATCGTCCCGGAATAAAAATCGATTGGGCGTTCTTTGCCCGTACCGGTATGCGGCCGGTCGTTCAGTTTTCATTGCTGATGACGCTGACTGCTCTTTCTTCGCTGAGCCTGAAATTTCTCGATTCGGTCATGATCGGCGCTTACCTGCCGCTGGAATTCGTGGGGATTTATTCGATCGCCGTATTTATTGCTCAGTTTATTGAAACGCCGCTTTATTCGCTCGAGCGCGTGGCTGCGGTGAAAATTGCGCACGCTTTCCAGACCGGAAATATGGAAGAGGTAAAAATCATTTATTACCGTTCGGTAAAATATCTCTTCCTGCTGGGCGGATTACTGGCGGTGGGCATCGTCTGCAACATTCATGATTTTCTCCGGCTGCTTCCCGAAACCTATCGCGGAGCGGCCAATGTGACGATCATCATCAGCATCGGGGCTGTTTTCAATATGGCGACAGGTGTGAATTCGCCCATCATTACGAATTCGCCGCGTTATATCTGGAACATGTATTTCCTCCTCATCCTGCTGGCCACTTCCGTTTGCTTCAACCTGCTCCTGATTCCCAAATTCGGAATGGAGGGTGCGGCGATAGCGACCGGTTCGGCCAGCCTGCTCTTTAACCTGATGAAATTCCTGTTTATCCGGAAAACGTTCAGCATGCAGCCCTACGACAGTCAAACGTTGCGTATCATGGTTGCCATTGCTTTGTCGTTTGCTGCAGGATGGTGGTTACCGATGCCCGGTAATGTATGGGCGGCGTTGTTTCTGCGAAGCAGTGTCATTGTATTGGTTTATGGTACGGTGACGCTTTTACTGCGCATTGTGCCGGAATACCATAACCTGTTGCTCCGGCTGCTTCCGAAAAAAAGATAACGCCGTTAAATTATACCGTATTTTAGGGCCCTATGGATATTAAGAATCACTCCATCTATAACGAGCTTGTTGCTCTTGGCATCGTTAACCCGGCTGCTGTTACCAGATTTTATCCCGCCGTACGCGACCGTGACGATGTCGGTGTGCTCAGGTGTAATCAGTCTGGCGTTATTTTCCTCGACAGGGTCGATCATGTCGAAACGTCTTACTATGCGGATAAAGAAGGAACTTCTTATTGGAGCTCATCCGATCGTACCGCCGGGCTGCGTTTGACCTGGGAAGATGATCATCGTCGCGCTGCGCAGATCCGCGAGCTG
>CAMLEF010000362.1 GCA_946478675.1 uncultured Flavobacteriales bacterium
GCCGTACATCAGCGCTGCAGGACCTTTGATCACTTCCACTCGATCGACACCGATGTCCTGGATGCCGAGGCCGTGCTCGTCCTGCCATTGCTGGTTGTCGAAGCGCATGCCCATCACCACTGATTGAATGCGGTTGCCGTAGAGCCCGCGGATCACCGGTTTGGAAATGCCGGCGCCGGTGGAAAGCTGCGTCACGCCGGGAAGCCGCGCTACGCCGTCGCTGATGCTGAGCGCGCCGTGACTGCGCAGTGATCGTTGTGAAAGTGTCGTCACGCTCGTAGCCGTTTGATCGGACGTATGCGATTGCGTGCCGATGATGATCACTTCGTCCATCTCACCACCGCTTGCCTCCATAAGGATGGAAACCGTGGTCAGCGAATCGGTGAAGACGATCGTCGTTGCATACGGGCGATAGCCGGTGCGCGTGAAAATGAATTTTTGCCCGATGCCGGGAATGCCGTTGATCCGGAATTCGCCGCTGTCGTTGGCCAGTGCGCCGCGGTTGAGATCGGGAAGATAGATCGCAGCAAAAGCAACCCGCTCGCCCGTCGCCGCATCCGTTACGATCCCTTTCACGGAATGCAAAACAGTTTGCGCCGTTGCGTTTGCAGACAACAGCAAAAGGAGGGCGAGGAGAAAATGGAATTGCTTTTTCATAGGAGAAAAAATGAAGGCAGACAGCAAGCCATCCGCCTTCATTCATAAATTATTTTGCTTTGAGATAAAGTTTCTCGACAGTGCCGTTCGAATTCGTATACTTCAGCCACAGCTCTTTCGATTTGAGGCGGAGGATGCGGTAAGAAACTTCCTGGCTGTTGGTCTGGCTGCTCTTGAAGCGAACATCGTCTTTGTCTTCGCCGAGCTCCCACGTACCGTTGTCCGCGAAGTTGCCGGACTGTGTGTAGGTGCCGTCTTTTTTGATGTTCCATTCGAAATTCGTGCCCACGAGGCTCACGTAATTGGAGGTCTGGTCGACGTCGTTAACGTAATACTGGTCAACAACCCATTCGCCGCAGAGGCGTGCTTTTTTGGTGAGCAGGCTGAACTTTGGTCCCTCTTCGTATTTATTGCAAGAAGAGAACGTAACTGAAATTCCGGCAAGCGCGATGAGCGCAGCAACAATGAACTTTTTCATTTGGTCAGTGATTGGTTTTGGATGAAAGGCAGTGGTAAAACGTAAAACACCCGCACGCCGACTGCCTCTACGGCCAGCAGGTGTGAGTAATCTTCGAAGAAGAAAAGGGGATCAGCAGCGATCCGGGGGAGGAGCGGCTACGCTGAGCAGCGGTTCTGCGGGAGAAGCTGAAGTGGAAGTGTTGTACGCGACCGTGTCGGTGGAAGGCGACGAAGGAAGAAGCACGTTGCCGAAAACGGGGAAGACCGGGAAGGCGAAGAACGTGCTTTTCACGGCCTGGTTATTTTTTTCGTGGTTGTTGAAAGTGCCGCTCATCGAATCGCGGAGGTGCGTTTCCTCGTTATCGGCATAACAGGTAACCGTGACTTTTTCGTCCTTGCGCGATACGGCATGAACGTCGTAAACGCGGCCCTTGTAAACGAAATCTTTTTTTCCGATCCACGCCAGCGTTTCGAATTCAGGAGCGGTCATCGAAAGCGAAACCAGCTCTTCATTTTCTTCGGATTCGAAAAGGCGATGAAACCCCGTTTGCATATAGCCGAGCACGAAAAAGCCGGCGCCGTTCAGGAGAACGAGCATCGCCAGTGTGAGAATGATCAGCCGTTGTGTTGGGGTACGGGTCATGAATAACAAAGATAATCATTCCCGAAGGGCCTTACAACCTTATTGAACGGTGATCCGGAGCTCTTTTTTCGTGATGCGGCCGTTCGCGTCGTTGACGTTGAAGATCCAGCGCTCCGTGCCCGTCTGGTTGCGCAGCGTGATGGAAACGTTGGTGGAATAATGCTCCTTTTCGGTGGGGCCGGTGTACGCACGAGCCACGAGATAAGAGGTGTTCGAGCCGTCGTAAGCAACCTCCGTATAAAACAGCTTCAGCTCGTCCGTCGTTTTGTAAGCGTCCACACCCACGGTGATCTGCGTGCCCGGTGGAAGAACGACGTCCGTCGACGTATACGAGCTGCCCGTTTTCAGGGTGATCGCTGGCGGCTGCTCGTCTTTTTTACAACCGATCAGCAGGAGAATAAAAAAGGAAATGCGGAGGAGGTTACGCATGCGTATGGCGAAGATAACATTATGACGATTAACCACGGAGACACGGAGGCACGGAGATACACCTATCACACGCAACTTCGCAACCTGCACCACGCAACACCGCACCGTTTTCTCGTACCTTTGCATCCTCATGACCATCCGGGAGCTCATCGGGTTGTATGAGAACGGTTCGCCTCAGACGGGCCGGCTGATACAGGAGATCGGCGGAACAGGTGCAGCGAGAATTCAACTTCGGGGGCTGGCCGGTTCTGCAGGGGCTTTTATTGCCGCAGCGGTACTGAAACGCACTCCGCTTTCCCAGCTTTTCATTCTTCCCGATAAAGAAGCCGCCGCTTATTTCCTCAATGATCTCGAAGGCCTGCTCGGGGAACCTTCCGAAGACGGCGAAACGCGCGCCACTGTGCCGGTGCTTTTCTTCCCGGCTTCGTACCGCAAGCCTTACCAGGTGGAAGACACCGACAATGCCAACGTGCTGCTCCGCGCAGAAGTGCTCGATCGCATGCGTCGCGAAAAGCAGGTGGCGATCGTGACCTATCCCGGCGCGCTGGTGGAAAAAGTGGTGACGAAACAGCTGCTCGAAAAAAATACGCTGCAGCTGAAACGCGGCGAAAAAATTTCCATCGCTTTCGTTACCGATCTTTTGCACGAATACGGTTTCGAGCGCACGGATTACGTGTACGAAGCGGGCCAGTATGCCGTGCGCGGCGGCATCGTCGACGTGTTCTCGTTTGCGAACGAGCATCCGTACCGTATCGAATTTTTCGGCGAAGAAGTCGACTCCATCCGCACGTTCGATCCGCTGACGCAGCTCTCGGTGAAAAGCCTCGACCGCCTCACGATCATTCCGAACGTACAAGGCAAGCTGCTCGCCGAAAGCCGCGAATCGTTCTTCGATTATTTCTTCTCGGCGCGGCCGGATAAAAACCGCTTGCCGGTGATCTGGATCAACGATCTCGAATCGGCCGGTTCGCTGATCGAAAAAGAATTCGAAGCGGCGCAGGAAGCTTACCAGCGTAAAACGGAAGAATCGCCGGTGAAGCATTTGACGCCGCAGGAACAGTACATCGGCGATG
Source organism: uncultured Flavobacteriales bacterium (assembly GCA_946478675.1). The sequence continues at coordinate 3,262 of CAMLEF010000362.1, forward strand.
AAACGTTCCGCAAAGAGCTGCTGCGTTTTTCATTGGTGGAATTCGGCAACCGCTTCATTCTTCCCGATGCGGAAGCGCTGCAGTATGCGATCTCGCCGCAGCCCGCCTTCCAGAAAAATTTCGATCTCGTCACGCAGGCCCTCGCGAAGAATTCGACAGCGGGTTTGCACAACGTCATCTTCACCGACAGCGCCAAGCAGGCCGAACGTTTACATTCGATCTTCGAAGACGTCGGCCGCAAAGTGGTGTATACGCCGCTCGTTCATTCGGTGCACGAAGGCTTCACCGATCCGGATATCAAAGTCGCCTGCTTCACCGATCACCAGGTGTTCGAGCGTTATCATCGCTTCCGTTTGCGCGACGGTTTCCAGCGCAAGAAAGAAGCGATGACGCTGAAAGAATTGCGCGGCCTCAATCCCGGCGATTACGTCGTGCACATCGATCATGGCGTGGGACGTTTCGGCGGCCTCGAGAAGATCGAAGCGAACGGCAAGCTGCAGGAAGTGGTGCGCCTCGTGTATCGCGACAATGACGTGCTCTACGTGAGCATTCATTCGCTGCATCGCATTTCGAAATACTCCGGCAAAGAAGGCGAAGCGCCGCGCATCGACAAGATCGGTTCCGTCGCGTGGCAGAACCTCAAGCAAAAAACGAAAACGCGCGTTAAGGAAATCGCCTTCGACCTCATCAAGCTGTATGCTTCGCGCAAAGCGATGGAAGGTTACGCGTTCTCGCACGATAATTATTTGCAGACCGAGCTCGAAGCTTCGTTCATTTACGAAGACACGCCCGACCAGCTGAAAGCGACGCAGGATGTGAAGAAAGACATGGAGAATCCGCACCCGATGGACCGCCTCGTTTGCGGCGACGTCGGTTTCGGAAAAACGGAAGTGGCGATCCGTGCGGCGTTCAAAGCGGTCTGCGACAGCAAGCAGGTAGCCGTGCTCGTGCCGACGACGATTCTCGCGCTGCAGCATTTCAAAACTTTCTCCGAACGCTTGAAAGGATTCCCGGCGAAGATCGATTACGTCAACCGCTTTCGTTCAGCGAAGGAGAAAAAGGAAATTCAGAAGAAGCTCGCGGAAGGACAGATCGACATCGTGATCGGAACGCACGCGCTCGCCGGGAAAGACATGAAGTTCCGCGATCTCGGTTTGCTTATCATCGACGAAGAACAGAAGTTCGGCGTTGCAGTGAAAGACAAATTGAAAACGCTGAAGACAACCGTCGATACGCTCACGCTCACCGCAACGCCGATCCCGCGCACGCTGCAGTTCTCACT
>CAMLEF010000363.1 GCA_946478675.1 uncultured Flavobacteriales bacterium
AACGCGGCTGCCTGGTGAAAGTGTTCCCGATGAAGACGCCCGTCAGCGAGATCCACGCCTGGGAACCCGACGGCATCATGCTGTCCAACGGCCCCGGAGATCCCGCCGCCATGCCCGAAGAAACGAAGCTCGTCAAAGCGCTCATCGACTCCGATATCCCGGTGTTCGGCATCTGTCTCGGCCACCAGCTCATCGCGCAGGCATTCGGCCTCTCGACGTACAAAACGCACGCCGGCCATCGCGGCATCAACCACCCGGTGAAAAATCTCATCACCGGCAAAAGCGAGATCACGTCGCAGAACCACGGTTTCGCCGTGAAGCTCGACGAAGCTTCGAAGAACGACGATATCGAGGTCACGCACATCAACCTCAACGACGACACGATCGAAGGCATCCGCCACAAGAAGAAAAAAGTCTTCTGCGTGCAGTACCATCCCGAGTCGACGCCCGGCCCGCTCGATTCACGCTATCTCTTCGACGATTTCGTGAAGCTGATGTCGGGCGTTCCGCAGGAAGCGGTAAAATAGAATTAACGGATCACGGGTCGGCCACTGGTCGACCCCATCTTTTACTACCTAAATCGTTTTCACTCTTTATGAGCTTCATCGCACAAATCTCTGCCCGGCAAATCCTGGATTCGCGCGGGAACCCGACTATTGAAGTCGACGTGATCACTTCCACCGGCACCCTCGGCCGCGCGGCTGTTCCCTCCGGCGCTTCCACCGGCGCGCACGAAGCGGTAGAGCTTCGCGACGGCGACGACAAGCATTTCCTCGGCAAAGGCGTGCTGAAGGCCGTGAACAACGTCAACACGACAATCCGCGAAGAGCTCAACGGCATGTATATTTTCGACCAGGCTGCGATCGACGCGAAAATGATCCAGCTTGACGGTTCGCCGAACAAAGCGAATCTTGGCGCCAACGCAATTCTCGGCGTATCGCTTGCGGTCGCAAAAGCCGCTGCGGAAGAATCGAGCATGCCGCTGTACCGTTACATCGGCGGCGTGAATGCGATGCTGCTGCCGATCCCGATGATGAACATCCTCAACGGCGGTGCGCACGCAGACAACGGCATCGACTTCCAGGAATTCATGATCATGCCGGTGGGCGCTGATTCGTTCGGCGATGGTCTGCGCATGGGCACGGAAGTATTTCACAACCTGCGCAAGGTGCTCAAGGAAAAAGGTCTTTCCACCAACGTCGGCGACGAAGGCGGATTCGCACCGAACATCAAGAGCAACCAGGAAGCCATCGAGTACGTGCTTCGCGCGATTGAAAAAGCCGGCTACAAACCGGGCGACGATATTTTCATTGCGATGGATGCCGCTTCGACGGAATTCTACGACGAGAAGCTGAAAAAATACGTTTTCAAAAAATCCGACGGCAAGCAGATGTCCAGCGAAGAGCTCGTTGGTTTCTGGACCGACTGGACGAAAAAATACCCGATCCTTTCCATCGAAGACGGTCTTGCCGAAGACGATTGGGACGGCTGGGGCAAGCTCACGCAGGCGATCGGCGGCGACGTGCAGCTGGTCGGTGATGATCTGTTCGTGACCAACACGGACCGTCTTGCGAAAGGCATCACGAACGGCATTGCGAATTCGATTCTCGTCAAGGTGAACCAGATCGGCTCGCTGACGGAAACGATCGACGCGGTGCAGATGGCGCAGACGAATGCGTACACGAGCGTGATGAGCCATCGTTCCGGCGAAACCGAAGACACGACGATCGCGGACCTTGCGGTGGCGCTGAGCTGCGGCCAGATCAAGACGGGCGCTCCTTCCCGCTCCGACAGGGTCGCCAAGTACAACCAGCTGCTGCGCATCGAAGAACAGCTCGGCGGTTCGGCACGTTATCTCGGGAAAGATTTCAAATTCATTCCGTAAGGAAAGAATAGAATTTGGGGTCGACCCCAACTACCGGTACCACCGGGTAGTTTTAAGAATTATAGAGGGTTTGAATAGCCAGCAGAAAAACTTCCTAATTTAGGCCGAGACAAACGCTGCAACTCCCGCTGTAATCGAGCAGCACGCAATACCAACTGTTATGGATAGCTTAAAGGAAAAATTTATCGCGAAGGCCAAGCCGATGGCCGCAGAAGTAAAAGCACTCGTCAAAGAACATGGCGACAAGAAGCTCGGCGAATACACCGTGGCCCAGGTTTACCAGGGCATGAAAGGCATCACCGGGCTTGTTACGGAAACGTCGAAGCTCGATCCGGAAGAAGGCATCCGTTTCCGCGGTTACGGCATTCCCGAACTGCGCGAAAAGCTTCCTAAAGCGGCAAGCGGCACCGAGCCGCTCCCGGAAGGCATCTTCTACCTCATGCTCACCGGCGATCTTCCCACGAAAGAAGAAGCTTACGACATCAGCAACAACTGGGCACGCCGCGCCATCGTTCCGAAGCACGTGTTCGATACGCTCGACAAGCTTCCTTCTTCTACGCACCCGATGACGATGTTCAGCATTGCGGTGATGGCGATGCAGACCGAATCACTTTTCGCGAAAGCGTATCGTGACGGTATCGGCAAAAAAGATTACTGGGATTACACCTACGAAGATTCGATGAACCTGATCGCGCGCCTGCCGCGTGTGGCTGCGTACATCTATCGCAAGAAATACAAGAACAACGAGCACATCGAGCCTGATCCGAAGCTCGATTGGGCAGCGAACATCGCGCACATGCTCGGCCACGATGAGTTCGACGTGAAGCGCCTCATGCGTTTGTACATGACGATCCACGCGGATCACGAAGGCGGAAACGTTTCGGCGCACACGACGCACCTCGTCGGCTCTGCGCTCAGCGATCCGTACCTCGCTTTCGCTGCCGGCATGAACGGTCTTGCAGGCCCGCTCCACGGTCTCGCGAACCAGGAAGTCATCATGTGGATTCTCAACATGCGCAAAGAGATCGGTTCCGATCTTCCGAGCGAAAAGCAGATCGAGGAATACATCAAGAAGACGCTTGCCGACGGACGCGTTGTTCCCGGTTACGGTCACGCCGTGCTTCGCAAAACCGATCCGCGTTTCACTGCGCAGCAGGATTTCTACAACCGCTACATCAAGAATGCGAAAGGCGTTGATCCGCTCTGCGAAATCGTGCAGACGATCTACAAAGTGGCTCCGCCGATCCTCGAGTCTACCGGCAAGATCAAGAACCCGTGGCCGAACGTCGACGCACATTCCGGCGCACTGCTGATGCATTTCGGCATTACGGAATTCGATTTCTACACGGTGCTCTTCGGCGTATCGCGCGCACTCGGCGTACTCGCATCCCTCATCTGGGATCGCGCACTCGGTCACCCGATCGAACGCCCGGGCTCGATGACGACCGCCGGCATCAAGAAGAAAATCGGTCTGGTAGAAGCGTAAGCAACTTCGATGATACCATCACTCCAGCGTCCGCCACTCACCAATGGCGGACGCTTCTTTTTTACAGAAAAATGATCACGATCCAACGCACCGATTCCTCGAACGAAGATTTCATTCACCTCGTTCGTTTTCTCGATAAAGAGTTAGCCGGGCGCGACGGCGCAGAACACGGCTTTTATGCGCAGTTCAACAAGATTGACGCGCTGAAGTACGTCGTGGTGGCGTACGACGAAAAGAAGGCCGTTTCCTGCGGCGCAATCAAACCTTTTGAGGAAGGCATCATGGAAGTTAAACGCATGTACACGCTGCCGGAATTCCGCGGGAAGGGAATCGCTTCCGTCGTGCTGCATGAGCTCGAGCAATGGACAAAAGAATTACAAATGAAAAAATGCGTGCTCGAAACCGGCATTCGGCAACCTGAAGCAATTGCGCTCTACACGAAGAACGGTTATTCTCGAATTCCGAATTACGGGCAGTATGCCGGTGTGGAAAACAGCGTTTGCTTCGAGAAAGTAGTTTAGTTCCGGGAAATTATTTTCTCCGTGTCCCCGTGTCTCCCTGCCCGTTCCGTTCAGGCGGGCGTGGTTCATTTTTTTAGCGGATCTCCACTCCCGCAACCAGCACATCATCCACCTGCCCCAGCGTTCCTTTCCACGATAAAAACGCTTCTTCGATTTTCATCTTCTGCACTTCCATCGAATCCTGCGCCACCGACGAAAGCAATTCCTGGAAACGTTTCGTCATGAATTTTTTGCCGGAAGCTTCCCCAAACTGATCTGCGTAGCCATCGGAGCACAACCAGAACACCGTTCGTCCCGCCAGCGGAATTTCGTGCCCGACATACACCGCATCGCCGGCTTTCTTTTCTCCTGCGATGGAATAACGATCACCACGGATCGTTTTCACTTCGCCGTTCGTGCTGTAATACAACGGACGTGCGGCGCCGGAGAAAAACGCTTTGTTCGCTGCGCGATCGATGCAGAGCAAACCGATGTCCATGCCGTCCTGCGCGCCGTGTGTGCCGGAATCTTTGTGCAGCGCCTGCATCACGAGCATGTGCAGCAGCTCCAGCACTTCCGACGGCGAAGGTCTTCCCGGCATCTCGATGATCTTGTTCAGCATGTTCAGGCCGATGACGGAAACCAGCGCGCCGGGAACGCCGTG
>CAMLEF010000364.1 GCA_946478675.1 uncultured Flavobacteriales bacterium
GCGACCCGCTCTCCGGTCATGATGATCTCGCCGGTAGGCAGCACGACTTCCATGTTCAGCACGTAATCGCGCGTGGTGCCGTACTTCACGGCTTTCGGTCCGCCGGAGCTGTGCGCGAGATTTCCGCCGAGAAAACAGCTGCCTTTCGATGCCGGATCGGGCGGATAAAACAAACCTTTTTCTTTCACCGCATTCTGAAATTCTTCGTTGATCACACCCGGCTCTACTGTTGCCTGCAGGTTGCGCTCGTCGATTTCGAGAATGCGGTTGAAACGCTCCATCGACAAACAAACCCCGCCGTAAACGGGAAGCGCGCCGCCGCTCAATCTCGTGCCCGCTCCTCTCGGCGTCACCGGAATTTTTTCTGCGCTGCACAATTTCAGGATCGCAGAAATTTCTTCAGCCGTGCGCGGACGAACAACAACTGCGGGTTTGTACAACAGGTCTTCCGTTTCATCCTGTCCGTAACGTTCAAGACGTTCTTCATCGGTATGCACGAATTCTGCACCTGCAATGGCGCGAAGTTTTTCCAGGATAGCGGGAGTAACGGCGGAGTAATTCATCGCTCAAAGGTATAAGGCGGAAGAATGTTGGTTGCGTGGTCTATCAGACAAAAGCCAAAGAAATTTTCAACATGCATCCGCTAACCGGATTAAGCATTCACAGGAATTGCGATCTCCTTGCGGATCATCCGCGTAATTTTTGCAAATGAAATTGTCATCAGCGGCACTTTCTGCAAATCCGGATTTTTCATTGGGAAATTTCACCAAAAATCAGGCTGGCTTTTTCTTCTTCCTGAAGGAGGATTTACATTTATCCTCATGCGAATGCAACGGCGTATTTTCTTCTGCATTTTAATTTTTCTGTCGGTCGTAAAAAACGTGTCGGCGCAGGAGTATGAAGGATGCGCCGGCAACGGGCCGATCTACAGCCGTTTTATTCCGCAACAGGGCAACGTGTTTACGAACCATTCGCAACTCCTCGGATGGGCAGCCAGTGGCAGCTTCGGACTTTGGGGAACTCCGCTTGTGCCCGGGACTGCTTACGCCGGAATTTTTCTGCCGCAGCATTTTGATTACGATAATAACAGCTCCTTAAAAATGAACGGCTATCTCCTGCACGCACCGCTTGCCGGAGTCCGAATGTTTGATCATAAAAATTGGCTTGATCTGGTCGGCGAATTCGGCCTGACTGCGGGCCGCTGGAAAATGACCGGTGAAAATTCGAAAAGCACCAACCCGTTCTGGTGTCCGACGATTGCACTTCAGCCGCGGGTGATGGTCGGGCCGATCCTGCTGTCGTGTCGTCTCGAATATGATTATGATATTTCCCGTTCGCCGTGGAAGCTCAAGTCGGGCGATGCGCATTTACAGGCCCTGCATCAAACCGGGTTTTATCCTTCCGTGATGGTGGGCATCGATTGGTAATCGCCCTCTTTTTCCTGGAATAACTGGCAATAACAATTGAATGCGGCCCCTGAAAATATCCGCTGATCCTTTCTTTTTGCCATAAAAAACAGTCCGCGCATCTCCTGCGGGCTTTTCCCTATTTTCACCGGACGAAAATCGCACGACCTTTCTCATGAAAAAACTTTTTGCCTTTCTCGCGGCGCTCCTGCTGATCTCCCCTGCCTTCGCGCAACAGCAGCCGCAAACCATCACCCTCGAAGACATCTGGAAAAAAGGAACGTTCCGCGCGCAGTATTCGCCGGGCTATGCTTCTTCCAAAGACGGCGAACATTATTTCGATTGGGTGACGGCGAACAACGTTTCTTCTTACGCAGAATTCGAATACAAAACCGGCAAGCAGACGCGCGTGCTCTTCAGCATGAACGAGCTTGTTCCGGAAGGACAAACAAAAGCGATTGCGCTCGAAGACCTGCAGCTCAGCCCCGACGAAAGCAAAGTGCTCATCTCGACGGAAACCGAGCACATCTATCGTTACTCCACGAAAGTGACGAACTACGTGTACGACATCGCGACGAAAAAAATGTTCCCGCTTTCCAACGGCGGCAAACAGCGTCTCGCGAAATTTTCTCCCGACAGCAAGAAAGTGGCGTTCGTCCGCGACAACAATATTTTCGTGGTAAACCTCGATTCGCGCAAGGAAGAACAGGTGACGACCGACGGCGAATGGAACAAGATCATCAACGGCGGCACCGACTGGGTGTACGAAGAAGAATTCGCGCTGCCGAACGGCATGTACTGGTCGCCCGACAGTCGTCGCATCGCGTTCTATCGTTTCGATGAAAGCCGCGTGAAAGAATTCAAAATGTCGACGTACAACGAAGGCATTTATCCCGGCATTTATTCTTACAAATACCCGCTGGCCGGCGAAGACAATTCCATCGTGACGTTGCACGTATATGATCTGAACACGAAGCAGGTGATCCCGGTGAACGTCGGTTCCGAAACGAACCAGTACATCCCGCGCGTGAAATGGACGAACGATCCGAACACGCTCTGCTTCTTCCGCATGAACCGCCTGCAGAACAAGCTCGAAGTGCTGCTCGCCAATGCTGCTGACGGAACCTCGCGCGTGATCTACACGGAAACCGATGAAAAATACCTCGAGGTGAACGACGACATCACCTTCCTGCCCGATAACAAATCGTTCATCTGGAGCAGCGACATGGACGGCCACCAGCATTTGTACCAGGTGGGCCTCGACGGCAAGAAGATCGCGCAGATCACTTCCGGCGATTGGGACGTGATCAATTTTTACGGTTACGACGCGAAAAACAAAATGCTGTTTTACCAATCGAACGAAGGCAATGCGGTGCAGCGCGCAGTGTATTGCGTGAAGCTCGACGGCAAAGGCAAGAAAAAACTTTCCGCAGAAGCCGGAACGAACGACGCCAGCTTCAGCGAAGGCATGAAGTATTACATCAACGTTTATTCCAACGCGAACAAACCGTATTACGTCTCTGTGCATTCCGCCGACGGCAAGCAGATCAAAATGCTGCACGATAATGCGGAGCTCGTTGCGAAAACGCGTGATTTCGGTTTCGTGAAAAAAGAATTCTTCACGCTGACGGACCGCGACGGCGTAACGCTGAACGGCTGGATGATCAAACCGGCGAACCTCGATCCGAATAAAAAATATCCCGTGCTGCAGGTCGTGTACGGCGGCCCCGGCCACAACACGGTCGTCGACCAATGGGAAGGCCCGGATTTCCAGTGGCACCAGATGCTCGCGCAACAAGGTTACATCATCGTTTCCGTCGACAACCGCGGAACGGAATACCGTGGCGAAGCGTTCAAGAAATCGACTTACGGACAAATGGGCAAGCTCGAAAGCGCGGACCAGGTCGATGTAGCGAAATACCTCGGCTCACTTCCGTACGTCGACAGCAAACGCATCGGCATCTGGGGCTGGAGCTACGGCGGCTACATGTCGAGCCTGTGCCTGGCCGTCGGCGCGGATTATTTCAAGATGGCGATCGCGGTGGCACCGGTGGCGAACTGGCGCTTCTACGATTCGATCTACACGGAGCGCTACATGGGCCTGCCGCAGGATAACGCGAAAGGTTACGATGCCTTCTCGCCGGACCACAACATGGACAAGCTCCGCGGCAAGTTGCTGCTGGTGCATGGAACGGCCGACGACAACGTGCATTACCAGAATTCCGTGTCGCTGACGAACGCGCTGATCGACGCCAACAAGCAGTTCGAGTTCTACATGTACCCCGACAAGAACCACAGCATCCGCGGCGGCAATGCGCGCCTGCATCTTTACACGAAGATGACGGAGTTTATTCACGCTAACTTGTAGTTGGGAGTCTGGAGTTGGGAGTTCGGAGTAAACTGTAAGACACCGAACTCCCGACTCTCAACTCCTGACTCTCAACTTTCCACTTATTCGTGAAGTGCGGCCGTCGGTATAGCGAATCAGCCCCATGGCACCGCCTGGCTTTTCCCGCTTCCCCCCATTCGTATATTCGTAAAGATTCGTAATTCGTAATTGTTATCTTCGCAAACCAACTCTAATTACACACACATGTCAGAAACTACTCCGAAAGGCCATCCGAAGGGGCTGTACGTGCTGTTCGTCACAGAAATGTGGGAGCGCTTCAGCTATTATGGAATGCGGGCCATTTTCATCCTGTTCCTTGTCAATGCGTTGAAATTCGATAAAGCCGACGCTTCCAACATTTACGGAAGCTACACCGGGCTTGTTTACCTCACCCCGCTGCTGGGAGGTTATATTGCCGACCGTTACTGGGGCAACCGGAAGTCGATCATTGTCGGCGGCCTGTTGATGGCGCTCGGGCAGTTCTTCATGTTCCTCAGCGGCTCGTTCTATACGCAGAGCGGCGTGGCCATCACGATGATGCTGATCGGTCTCTTCTGCCTGATCCTCGGTAATGGTTTCTTCAAACCGAATATTTCCACGATGGTGGGCCAGCATTATGCGAAAGGCGACAAGCGCGTCGATGCAGCATTTACCATTTTTTACATGGGCATTAACCTCGGCGCGTTCTTCTCCCCGATCATCTGCGGCGCGC
>CAMLEF010000365.1 GCA_946478675.1 uncultured Flavobacteriales bacterium
TCGATCCGCCAATCCTTCTTCAATCCGGAAAGGTTCTGCCAGCGCATTTTTCCAGAGGCGCAACCGTTCCGCATATTCCGGGAAGTTGAACGTCACGATCTGCCGGATGCGGCGCTGGAAAGCTTTATCGAAATACTGCGTGAGGTTCTGCACGTTCGTCGCGAGAATGACGATGCCGTTGTATTCTTCGATCTTCTGCAGCAGGAACGACTGTTCGTTGTTCGCATGCTTATCGTGCGAATCTTTCACTTCGATGCGCTTGCTGAAGATCGATTCCGCTTCGTCGAAAAACAAAATGCTCGGCTGACCGCTGAAACGATCAAAAACGCGTTCGAGATTTTTCTCCGTCTCGCCGATGTATTTAGAAGCGAGCTGCGCAAAATTCACTTTGTAAACAGGTAAACCTAACTCGTTGCCGATCGCTTCGGCCGTATGACTTTTTCCTGTGCCGGGATCTCCGCTGAAGATCGCGATGAAATTCTGCCGGTATTTTCCCGAATGCGGCAGCTGCCAGAGCTTTTGCATATTGCGCGCAAAACGTCGCAGCTTCTCCAGCTCCTGCGTTGTTTTCGCATCGAGGATCACATCACTCATCGTATGCGTGCGCTTGCTTCTGCGCGCAGGAAAACCGGCTTCACCATCGAGGCGCGGCGGATCACCGGAGAGGATCGTGTCGATGAACTGATCGTTGAACGTGATCTCGAAATCGGCGAAACTTTTTCCTTCTTCCGGGCGACTGGCCATGACAAGTCCCGAAGTAAAAAGACGATTCCTGCTGTTGAAATAGCTCGTGTAATACATGCGCAGCTCATCGTCTTTTCCCGACAGCAGCCAGATCGCCGTGCGCACCGTCGGATAAAACATCGACGTTTCCTTGCGGTAGATCCCGCCGAAGCGGCAACGCTTTTCCGGATCGTTGAACGAAAGAATGAACGGCGCAAAAATTTCCGGGTGAAACGTTGCAGCGAACGCAATATTCAGCAGCAGCCGGTCGGGATCGTTCAGCTCGTTTTCCCTCACGAGCCGGCCGTAAGGTGTTGCCGCATCCACGGGAGGCTGCGGAAGAAAACCGGTTTCTCCTTTTTCCAATAACTGCTGAATGCGTTGCGAAAGCCAATGAAGCTGTTCACTGATGGAGACGATGTTCTCCGGGTAAAGACGTGCAGTATCCATAGAATGGGGTAATGCGTAAAAATCCTCACAGTACGACGTTTCATCCGGGGAGTATCGTGAATTTTTTACGCCGCTTTCCAATAAGTCGGGGTTTGCGGCGATCGTCCTGCGCGGAAAACTAAAATAACCCGCCATCAAGCGGAAGTCAAGTTTTTTCTGTTTTATGCGTTGTATTTTAACATAAAACTTACAAACAACTACCACAGTTTATTGATCCTCAGCTTGCCCGAAACGTCTACACTGACGAAACGCAGTTGGCCGGCAATGAAAAACGTCTAACTTTAACGATACATTTGCACACCATAAATCCTTGAGCATGAAACGTTTTATCGTTTTCCTCGTTCTTCTCCTGCCCCTGCTTGCGTTTACGGATCCGCGATCGTGGATCTATGTCAATCCACAAGTCGTGCAGGACACGTCGCCTTATGATGCGGCGCTGCAGAACGCGGACCTCGACAAGTACCGCTACTTCGACAAGCGCAACACGCTGCATTTCGAAAGCGGTCTCGACGTGGAGTTGCTTTCGGCCAACGAAATGATCGCGCAGGGACTTCCGCTGAAACGCGATCACGTGCGCACGGAAGAACCGGCCTTCGATACGAAACCTGTTTTCAAGCTCACGACCGACGGAAAAGTTCTCGAGGTGCAAACCCGCGTGAAGATCAAATAAACCGCCATGAAGAAACGCTACTCCCTCCTTCTCGCCGGTTTGCTCTTCGCTCTTCTCCCGGCCTCCGCACAGGTTTCCAATGACGATTGTTTCGGCGCGCAACCGCTCGGCACACTCGGCGCTCCTGCCGCCTGTCCCAGCGGAATGGGCGCCGTCTCGACATTCAGCAACCTCACCAACGTCAACTCCGTTACGGAATCACCGTATACGACGCTCATCAACTGCCAGCCGTCGAACAACACGCCGATGGCATCGCCTGCTACGGACGTGTGGTATTCGTTCGTGAACAACGGCAACCAGGTCAACATCACGATCAACGGCAACATCCAGAACCCGAACATCGCGCTGTACCAGGGAACGTGCAGCGGTCTCATCGGTCGCGGCTGCGCAATCGGCAGCGGCAATACGCTTACCGCAAGCTTCGACCAGATGTTGGTCGGCCAAACGTATTACATCCAGGTGAGCGGCGGTTCTCCTGCCGACCAGGGCTCGTTCACGATGACGCTGCAGAATCAAAACAGCTGCAGTGATTGTCTGCTCGCGTCGAACCTTACGGTGAATCCTCCGCCGGTGAACGGCACCTACCAGGGCGGCACTACGGTGACGTTCTGCTACACGATCACGCAATGGGACCAGCAGAACACGAACTGGCTGCACGGCGTGGTTCCGAATTTCGGTAACGGCTGGAACGTCGGTTCGCTCACCAACCTGCAGGGCGCGGTAACGTGCGACGGCGGCGCGGGCGTGTGGCAATGGTTCAACAACGTCAACCTGCCGAACGGTAACGGCACGCAGAGCGGTTTCTTCTTCGACGGCGACATGGTGCAGGGCGGACCGAACGGCGATCCTACGGATAACTTCGGCGACAACTGCAACGGCAACGTGAACTGGACGTTCTGCTGGACGATCACGGCGAATGCCTGTCCTCCCGGGCAAACCGGCGATGACCTCAGCGTAAACATCGATACGTACGGCGACGGCGAAACGGGCAACTGGACGAACGTCGCGTGCTCGAACGACCCGGTGTACCAATTCAACGCGTCCCTCTCCTGCTGCGCGCCGCCGCAAATGACACAGACGAACGTCACGTGTTACGGCGGCAACAACGGTTCTGTTACCGCGACGCCCGTTGGTGTCGGTCCTTTCGATTTCTCGTGGGTGAATTCTTCGAACACCGTCATCCAAACGGCGACCGGCCAAAACGGCGCCAACACGGTGAACAACCTTACTGCCGGAACATACACAGTAACGGTCACCGACCAGAACAACGGCTGCGTCACCACGGCGTCCGTTACGATCACACAGCCGACACAGCTGCAGCTGCAAACAAGTTTTGTATCGGCAAGCTGCAGCCAGGCGAACGGTTCTGCGACGGTTACTCCGCAGGGCGGAACGGGCCCGTATGATTTCGTGTGGACGGATGCGGCCAACAACGTTTTACAAACCGCCAACAACCTGAACGGCTCCAACACGATCAGCAACATTGCTGCAGGAACGTACAACGTGCTCGTTACCGATGCGAACAATTGTCTCGCGAACGTTTCGGTGATCGTTACCGGTTCTCCCGGCAACATCACGAGCAACATCACGAGCACGCCGGAAACCTGCTTCGGCGCGTGTGACGGCACAGCGACGGTAACGCTCAACGGCGGACAGCCTCCGTACAATTACCAGTGGGGCGCGAATGCCAACAACCAAACCACGCCAACGGCAACGAACCTTTGCGCAGGAACATACATCGTACAATTCACCGACGCTACCAACTGCGCAGGTTCCGACACGGTCATCGTCAGCGCGCCGCCGGCTGTAACTGCTGCTGCTGTCGCGAACCCGTCGACGATCTGCATCGGGCAATCCTCGACGCTCACGGCAACTCCGGGCGGCGGAACCGGTTCGGGCTACACGTTCAACTGGACGCCGGCAGGAACGGGCACGACGCAAAGCGTCACGGTTTCTCCGACGGTGACGACGGTTTACAGCGTAACGGTTTACGACGGCAACAACTGTCCGTCGACGGCGGCGAGTGTGACCGTAACGGTGAATCCGCCGTTGAACGTGAACGTGAATGCTGCGCCTGCTGCGGTTTGCGCGGGATCTTCTTCGACGCTCACCGCGAACGGCAATGGCGGCAACGGCGGACCTTATTCGTGGTCGTGGCTGCCGGCGGGAACAGCGGGCAATACACCGACTGCCAACGTAACGCCGACCGTTACGACGACTTACACCGTGATTCTTTCCGACGGTTGTTCGCCGAACGATTCTGCGACGGTAACCGTAACGGTAAATCCTCCGCCGGTGCCTTCATTCACCGCGAGCCCGCTGATCGGATGCGTGCCGTTCTGCACGACGTTCATGACGCCGAACAACCCGACGTGGACGACCTGCGCCTGGAATTACGGCGACGGCGGCAACTCGACGGGAAATTGTAACCCCGGTTATTGTTACAACACGCCCGGCTGTTATGACGTGACGTTAACGGTGACCGACGCGAACGGCTGCACCGGAACAGTGGTCATGCCTTCGTACGTTTGCGCTTCGCCGAATGTGAACGCGCAGTTCACCGCAAGCCCGCAGCCGACGGATATCTACAACACGAACCTCACGTTCACCGATCAGTCGACCGGCAACCCGGATACGTGGACCTGGTATTTCGGCGGC
>CAMLEF010000366.1 GCA_946478675.1 uncultured Flavobacteriales bacterium
TGTCGGCGTTCGGATGCTTTTGTTTCTCTTTCACCTCGCCGACAACGAGTCCTTTCAAACCACCGGCCACGCTTTCAAACGGCTCCACACTTTCCACTTCCAATCCGCAATTGGTGAGGCGGACGGCGATTTCATTGGCGGTGAGTTCGGTTTTGAGATAATCGTTTAACCAGTTCAGCGAGATTTTCATAGGGTAGAGAATGAGGGACAAAAATAGGATTTACAGGGGAGATTTGGCAGTAGACAGGAGGCGTACGTTGATGAACCACTTAAGACTTAAATGCACTTAAGCGCACATTCCGCGCAACTCCGCAACTCTGCCTGTAACTTTTTTACTGCGCCGCATTATACTAACGGCAACGACGGAAACTGCTTTTGTTGCCGCCGGGGCAGGCAGGGACCGCAGCCCATCGCCCCGTGCCGGCGTCCGCATCCACTTTCCTCCGTGATGCGGGCGCTTCCTTTTTATTACTGGCTGACGAGCACCTGTCCGTCCATTTCTTTCGGGATGGAAAGATGCATCAGCGTGAGCAGCGTTGGCGCGAGATCGGCGAGTCTTCCATTGCGGATGGTTTTGTATTCGTCGTCGATGAGAATGCAGGGAACGGGATTCGTCGTGTGCGCGGTGTTGGGCGTACCGTCGGCGTTCAGCATGTAATCTGCGTTGCCGTGATCGGCGATGATGATGAACGAGTAGCCGCTTTTCAATCCTGCCGTCACCACGCGCTCCAGGCATTGATCGACCGTTTCGAGCGCTTTTACCACTGCGGGATAAACGCCGGTATGGCCCACCATGTCGGGATTCGCGAAA
Organism: uncultured Flavobacteriales bacterium; assembly: GCA_946478675.1. The sequence goes on from CAMLEF010000366.1 coordinate 812, forward strand.
TTGAGGCAAACGAAATCAGGCTCGCCTTTTTCCAGCAGCGGAACGATAGCATCCGTCACACCTGCCGCGCTCATTTCCGGTTGCAGATCATACGTCGCAACTTTCGGTGAAGGCACCATGATGCGCTGCTCGCCGGGAAATTCTTTTTCGCGTCCGCCGGAGAAGAAGAACGTAACGTGCGGATATTTTTCCGTCTCCGCGATGCGCACCTGCTTTTTACCTGCAGCGGCAACAACTTCACCGAGCGTCATCGCCAGGTCGTCTTTGTCGTAGATGACGTGAACGTTTTTGTACGTGTGATCATAATTCGTCATCGTCACGTAATGCAGCGGGATCGTTTGCATGCCGTGCTCCGGCATCTCTTTTTGCGTCAGCGCAACAGTGATCTCGCGGCAACGGTCGGTGCGGAAGTTGAAGCAGAGCACCGCATCGCCTTCCTGGATTTTTCCTACCGGCGAATTATCGTCGTGCGTGATGATAATAGGCTTGATGAATTCATCGGTGACACCTTCGGCGTACGAATCTTTGATCGCCTGCAGCGGATCGAGCGTGTGCTTGCCGGTGCCATGTACGAGCGCATCATAAGCGATCTTCACGCGCTCCCAGCGTTTGTCGCGGTCCATCGCGTAATAACGGCCGGTGATCGTCGCGAGCGTGCCGGTACTTTTCGCCATGTGCTCGAGAAGATCCGTGAGAAAACCCAGGCCGCTTTTCGGATCGGTGTCGCGGCCGTCGGTGAACGCGTGCACGTACACACGACCGATGCCGTTCGCTTTCGCCACGTCGAGCAAATGATGCAAATGTTCCTGCGACGAGTGAACGCCGCCATTGGAAACGAGCCCCATCAGGTGCAGCGCTTTGCCGTTCTTCTTCACGTAGTCGAACGTTTCCAGCAGCACCGGGTGCGTATCAATCGTGCCTTCGCGGCAGGCGCGGTCGATCTTTACGAGATCCTGGTAAACGACACGGCCGGCGCCGATGTTCAGGTGGCCGACTTCCGAATTGCCCATTTGTCCTGCGGGAAGTCCCACATCTTCGCCGGAAGTTTTCAGCGTGCTGTGCGGACGCGTCTTCAGCAGTTTTTTGTAAAAAGGCGTGTTGGCATTGGCGATGGCATCTGCTTTGGATCCGTCGCCGATTCCCCAACCGTCGAGAATGATCAGCGCTGCTTTATTGGTTTTCATTTTCCTGGATGATGATTTCAAAAACGCTTCCGCCGCCCGGACGATCGGTGAGCTTTACCGACCAGCCGTGCGCTTCCACGAAATAGTTGACGATGTAAAGACCGAGGCCGGTGCCGCGGGTGCTGCGGGTTTCTTCATTGCCGACACGATAAAATCGCTGGAAGACCTGCGTTTTTTCTTTGTCGGCGATACCGGGCCCGCGATCGGCGACGCTCAGCAATACCGAATTCCCTTTGCGATGCAGCGTGACTTTCACTTCCGTTCCCGCAGGCGAATATTTCACCGCATTCTCCAGCAAATTTGCCAGGATGGAATGCATCGCGTTGCGGTCGAAAGGAAGTATGATGTTGCCATCCGCTTCAAGCACGAAATGGTGGTGACGTCCGGCGCCGTGCTGTGTTTTTTCCACGAGCTCGGTGACAAAACCGGAGAGGTGTCCTTTCTCGGGATAAACAGTATAAGCGCGGTTATCAATGCGTGCAGCAACGAGAATATTTTCCACCAGCGCATTCAGCCGGTCGATGTCTTCGATGGCCGACTGATGGATCTCGACCTGTTTCTCTTTCGGAAGATCACGTTTCTGAACCGTTTCCAGCTGCAGGCGGATCGAAGCGAGCGGCGATCGTAATTCGTGCGTGACGGAAAGGAGAAAATTTTTCTGCTGTGCGGCGAGCGCGGCTTCTTTTTTAAAGCTGCGTCGCGTGCGATAAATGCCGAGCACCAGCAGCACGAGGAAAACGGAGCCTTCCCCGAAGATCATCAGCCATTGCTTGTGCAGCTTGCGCTGGAGCAACTCCTGCTGCTGCTGTTCCAGCGTCGTATCCGGCAGCTCCATGCGATGCGTGCGGATGAGCTCACCCTCCAGCGCGTTCACTTCGTTGTCGAGGCGGATCAGCAGGAACGCCCACCATCCGAACTGGATGAGCACGTACACCACGAGGATGTAAAAGAGCAACAAAGGGCGAGGACGCTTCCCGCTTTTCATACTTCAAAGATACGGGACAAAATGTGCTAATATGCCGATGTGCTGATGTGCCGATGCGCACTTTCTTCGCGCATTCAAAAATTGAAGATTCAACTATTCATAACGGGAGAAGTTTCCTCCTAAAGAATAGTTGAATCTTGAATTTTAATGTGCGCCGGCCTTTCGCGGGAATCGGCATATCAGCACATCGCCATATCGGCAAATTAAAAAAGCCCCCTTGCGGAGGCTTTTTTTAGGGAGAACTGTGAACAAACCCATGAAACTTACACCCATTCTCCTTGGTCAATGTCGTTATTTGGTGGCGTGCGTGGGGACGAACTGGTCGAGGCCATTGCGGATTTCATCGCCGTCTTTAGAGAGCTCGACTTCGTCTTTTTTCAGCTCTTCCAGCTGCGCCCGGTTGCGGACGGCGTTGGACGTGTCGGCCTGGATGAGCTGGAGCTTGTGATACTCGAGGCGTTTGGTCAGGTGCTCGAGCAGCTCGTTGTGGTGATTGATCACCTCGAGGGCTTTGCTGTTGCTCATGCAGCCCATCTCTTCGCCGTAGGATTTGATGTGGCCTTCGTGCAGCGTGCGAAGCTCTTCTACTTCCTGCCCGAAGTGATTCACTTCCTGGCGAAGCTCGCTGGCGGGGCTTTCGTTTCCTGTGTCGGCTTTACTGTCGTTGCAGGCGGTGTACGTAACACCGAGTACTGCGAGGACGATTGCGAAAAGGGGTAAAATAGAATTCCGGTACGTTTGCATTGCTGCGCCTTCTTCAATATTTACGGGAACAAAAATAGAATCGAACCTCCTACGCAAATCAAGAATTAGACGACAGGAAAATGAAGGGGGACGGACGACGGGAGAAAGGCGATGAGTGAAGTTTCCCCAATGTGGGGCGATGTAAGGATAGTGGGGAAAGTGTAAGATTTTGCCGCGAAAACGGGGCGCAAGAACGTCGCAGAAGAAGCATTCCGGGCTTATACCGCCTTCAGCATCCACGTCGCTTGTACTTTCGGGGGCGGCTCTTTGCTGTTGCGGGCTGCTTCGGGAAGCACTTTCAGCAGGTGCGGCAAAGCGCTGAGCGATGGGTAATCCGGAACGGCTTCTTTTATCATTTCGAAACCGTTGCTGCGGAAAAATTCCCGGGCGGCCTCGTAGCTGTCGAATTTGTTTTCTTCGATATGATGCTGCCGGAAGAATTCGGACTCGGGCTGGCTTTGCGGAAGCGTAGCGCGCATATTCCTCACGTACACATCGGCCGTGATCCAGCAACCGCCACGCTGCACGAGCGTATCATGGATCGTGCGGCAGAGCTGCGTCTTTTCTTCCTTATCCAGGTACATCAGCAAACCTTCGTTGACAATGGCGAGCGGGCCGTCGCTGAACCGGCTGATGATCTGCTGAAACTGCGCACGGTCCATCACATTGAGCGGAAGCAGCTCGTAGCGGCCTTTCGGGGCGGGCACTTGCAGCTGCGCAATCATCTTTTGCTTGATCGCGATCACTTCGGGCAAATC
>CAMLEF010000367.1 GCA_946478675.1 uncultured Flavobacteriales bacterium
TTCGTAACCCATCATTCGCAACCCCCATGGAAATACCTCCTGGCTCCGTTATCGAGCATGATCATTATGGCCGCGGAAAAGTGGTGGACGAGCACGAGCTGTTCTGGACGATCGATTTCGGAAAGCGCGGGCGCATGGAAGTCACCAAGCGAAATGCGGAACTGGTCACGCTTATTTCTCTCCCGGGAGAGCAACCTCAATATCCTTTTACGATGGAAGAACTCGAACAAACGCTGCGCCGCATTCTCGAAGAATATACCGGCGGCGGCGACATTGAACTCGGCGGTCGCTGGCAGGGCGGCAAGATGATCCTGCAGCCGGCGGACACGAGCCAGAAGCCGAAAGAAATTCCGATGGAAACGTTCTTTCACAAGATCGTGATGCTGCGCGATCGTCTTCGCGTGATGGAGCAGAAGATCAATGCGCATCCGAAAATGACGGACGAAGAGAAAGTGGAGATGCAGCAGTACGTCACGAAAATTTACGGCAGCCTGACGACGTTCAATGTGCTGTTTGCGGAGGCGAAGGACCAGTTCATAGGTGAGAAAGGGAAAGGGGAGTGATGCCACAACCCGAATGTGATTTTTGCGGAACGAAGCAGGAAGGCCCTTACCAGGTTCACTGCACCGAATGCGGTTACCCGGTTTACGGGACGCCGCAGGAGCAGCAGCTGTTTACGGAGCAGCACCAGCAATTGAAAGAAGTGCTTGATAAAGCGGAAGGCGCATTGAGCAGCGCGCGGTTTGCGCTGTTGTGGCCGTGGCTCGCGGCGTTGCTGTTTACCGGTTTAGGTTACTGGACGCATCGCCTCGATATCAAAGGCGTGATTGTCGGTACGACGCTTCCGGGAATTTTTATCGCTTCTTATTTTTTGACGCCGTGGAAAGCTGTACCGATCCTGCTGATCGATTCGATCGTGATGTTGCTCATTATCGGCATGACGTTTTATACGATAAAAGATTTTTCGCTGGGAGGAATGATCGGTGTCGTGCTTCCCATTCTCATTGGAAGCATGTACGTCAGGGCTTTATTCCTGTGCCGGAAAGCAGAGAACGCGCTGGAGAAAAAGAAACATTCCGCGTTGCCGCTCTGAGCTTACACGTTCGCCAGACCGAATTTTTCCGTCGCCATTTCTTCGATCGCTTTTCCGATCGCGAGGCAGGCTGTGGCTGCAGGAGAAGGTGCATTCAGAACGTCGATCGCGTTGCCTCGGTATTCGATCTTGAAATCGTCGATCATGTTGCCTTCGGGAGAAAGCGCCTTCGCGCGTACGCCGCTGCGCGAAGAAACGATGTCGTCGGATTGCAGCGTAGGAATGAGCGTGCGCAGGCGTTTCAGGAAATACGCTTTTGAAAACGCGCCACGGTATTCGTCGAGACCGAACTTCATGTTCTTCGCGAAAAATTTCCACGTACCGCCGAACGAAAACGCTTCCGCCGTGTCCTTGAGGCTGAACGATGTTTTGCCGTAACCCTCGCGCTTGAAAACGAACACCGCGTTCGGTCCGCATTCGACGCCGCCGTGGACCATGCGCGTAAAGTGCACGCCGAGGAACGGGTATTTCGGGTTCGGCACGGGATAAATGAGGTTGCGCACTTTCGACATGCCTTTTTCCGTGAGGTCGTAATAGTCGCCGCGGAAACCGACGATCGCCGCATCGGATTTCGTTCCTTCTTTTTTCGCGATGCGGTCGCTCTGCAGCCCGGCGCAGGTCACGATGTAACGCGCGTTGAACGTGCCGCGGTTGGTGATGATGTCGGTGCTGCCTTCTTTGTGCACGAAGTCTTTCGCTTCGGTGGAGAGGAATACTTTGCTGCCGGGAAACTGCTGTTCCAGCAATTCGCCGAGCTTGCGCGTGACGCCGGGGAAGTCGATGATGCCGGTGCAGCCCACCCAGATGCCGGCGATGCCTTCGCAATACGGCTCGATCTCCTTGATGCGTTTGGCGTCGATGAGCTCGATGTCTTCCACGCCGTTCGCTTTGCCGTTATTGAACACCTTGTGCATGTGCGCGAGCTCGCTCTCCTGCGTAGCAACAATGATCTTGCCGCAGATGTCGTGCGACACGTTGTGCTCTTTCGCAAACGCCACCAGCTCGCGACGACCGTCGACGCAATTCTTCGCTTTGTACGAGCCGGGCTTGTAATAAATGCCGGAATGGATCACGCCGGAATTGTGGCCGGTCTGGTGCGGGGAGAGGTGATCTTCTTTTTCAAGAACGGCGACTTTGAGATGCGGGTGGCGGGTGTTGATCTTCCAGGCTGCTGCAGCTCCTACGATACCGCCGCCGACTACGATCACATCGAATTGATGGTTGCTCACGTAAAAAGGTTTGTGCAAAAATACTTTGAAAATCCGAAGTTGCGCCGTTATCGTTCCAATGCGGAAAAGCGTTCTGTTCCTGCTCGATCGTCGCTTTTGCGCTTTTCAGCCAGTCGAGCAGCTGCCGGGCGTGGCGAAGGCTGAGGCTGCACGAATCTTCCGTGAAGTCGATCAGCCAGAGTGCTCTTTTTGATGTGCGGATTGAAAAGAAGTGTCTCTCGACGAGGAGCTTTTTTCCTTTGTACAGCGCCTCAATGCCGGTGCCGAGATCGTTGATGAATGGCCCGAGCTCGTCGTAACCGAGGTAGATTTCCCCTTTCGAAAAGCTGAGGTCCACTTCGAAATAATCCGGCTGACCGGCGACAGTTTCGCGGCAAAGTTCACTGTAGACTTTGCCGAAGCTTGCTTCGCTAATGACAGTACGCTGGGCCATGAGGGTTACCGGCAACAGGAATAGCAGGAATAGCAAACGTTTCATCTGCCGGGATTTTTATCTAAAATAGCAACATTCGCCGGTCGATTGCACGTTTCAAATTCAGCTATCTTTCGCCCGTCATCGCCATGAAGAAAATCCTGCCCCTGCTGCTCTTCTTTCTCCTCGCGGGAATGTTTCTCGTCTGGTCGGCGATGCAGCCGCGCGCGCATTTCGTGCATCTCGAAGGAAACCAGTTTCGCCTCAACGGTAAGAACTTTTATCCGCTCGTGCTGAATTACGAAGTGTCGCTGCAGGCAAACGGCAAAGAGCTCTGGGCTGCCCCGTATCTCGGCTACCGCGACAGCGCCGGTCACCCGTTCAAATCAAAAGATTCTTGTCTCGCGCAATTGCGGAACGACATGCGGCGCGTGCACGAAATGGGATTCAACACCGTGCGGCTCGTCGGAATCGGCGAAGAGAAAGTGAACAAATCGACAGGCGCTTTATCGCTGCGGCCGGTTGTTCGCTTTCATGAAGATTCGCTCGTGGAATTGAAGAGCGACGAGGATTACCGGAAATATTTCAAAGCGTTGTCGGAGCTCTTCGGCATCATCAATCAATCGGGGCTGAAAGCGATTTTGCTCACGCGCGTCATGCCGGGCGTTGCTTCTACGGAAGATCATCTCGTCCGTTTGGCCGAACGTTTCAAGGAAGATTCCACGATCATGGCGTACGACCTGTTCAACGAACCGTTGTATTTCGATACGCTCGACCGCGAGAAGAAAGACGTGTTTCATCTCACGAAAGACTGGAACCGCAAATTCAAAAAGCACGCGCCGGATCAATTGCTGACGATCGGCCTCGTCGGCATCCGCGAAGTTTTCGAATGGGATCCGAACGCGATGAACGTTGATTTCCTTTCGTTTCATCCGTACGAATTCGAGCCGGGGCAGGTGAAGAACGAGATGTACTGGTTTTCGCAATACGTGAAGAAGCCGTGGATCATCGGTGAAACGGGCTTGCCGGCAGACAACGATTCCGTTCCGTATGAAGAGCAGAAAAAATTCGCGGAAGAAACGATGCAGTACGGATACGATTGCGGTGATGCGGGCTATTCGTGGTGGCAATACAAAGACGTGAACTGGAAATTATTTCACGCGAGCTTTCTCGGTGTGATCAATCGTCATGGCGAACCCAAGCCCGTAGTGGAAGCGTTCCAGGCGTTTCGTGTGCCGCCGCAGCGAAAAACCCCGGAGCAACTGCCGAACTATTACAATTATTCGAAATGCGCGAAGTACCGCGTCACCGGCAAGCTCGTCGATCAGCAGAACCAGCCGCTTGTGGGAGGCGTGATCATGGGCTGGGACATCACCTGGCTGAAAACGGTAGTAACGGTTTCGAAAGCGGACGGAACGTTTGAATTGTATTCGGATTGGCCGATGTATCATTTCATTGCTTCGTCGACGCTGCACGCGGTTACCAAAGGCGATCTGAAACCGGAGGAAGGAAAAGAGTCATCGACGGAAACGCACACGATCGATGTGGGGAATCTGCAATTGTGGGAGATTTATTTCTGAAGAAGACGCAATTGTTTTTCCGATTCACCCGACGCGCAAAATAATTTCGGATTCTCGCGACGCGTAAAAATTGTTCCGATTCTTGTGACGCGCAAAATAATTCCGGATTCTCCTCACGCGTAAAATTTATCCCGATTCT
>CAMLEF010000368.1 GCA_946478675.1 uncultured Flavobacteriales bacterium
AGGGTCGGTTAAAGATATAGCTATTAAAAACCGTGCCGAAACATTGTTACTTTCACCGTGATTTTGTTATAACCGTATGAAAAGTTCTCCTGCTCTTGTGCTTTTTCTCCTGTTGATTTCGCCGTTGACTGCTTTCTCGCAAACGTACAGCGGCAGTTGCCCTAATGAAGAAGGTGCGTTGTGGCTCGTGCAGCTGCTGATCCGGCCGGATTCTACTTTTTCGATGACGATGGAATGGCAGCAGCCGGGAAATCATTCGTATGATCCGGTAACCTACCTGGATTTTCACGGCGTGGTGCACCGCTCAACCGATAATACCTATGTTTTCGACAGCCGGTTGCTGCTGAGCTTCCGGCCGGAGTGCGGTTCCCCGCGCGGTTATCCCCGGCCCGACAGCGGTCGCTGGGAAACGATCCGCTTCGATTCGGTGCAGGCGTTCATGAAAAGAGATTGGTACGTTACGTATGGTAATGTCACGGATTCATTCTGCAACCGGCATAAGGATGTGTATTATGACAACTGGCTCGGTTACCCGCGCGCGCTGAATGATTCGCTGCATATATTACCGTACCGCTATCTCGTTTTTGAAGCGGACACGACACAGCTCAGGAAAGCGAAAACGATAAAGGTTGACTTGGGTTACGTGAACCCGGTGAGCAGGCAGCCGGTGGTGTTTGTAGCGCCTAAAGGTTGCTGGCCTGCTTTCGAAGGTGGCGATTCGTGGACGACGACGGCGGTACTCCGGAACGGGCAATTCTTTTTTGAAGAAATGCGGTTCGCGGAGTTGCCGGGAGATATGATGTTGTCGCCCGGGCTCCGCTAAAAAAATGAACCACGGAGACACGGGGTTCTCGATACGCTCCGCTACTCGAACTGACTTCCGTGTCTCGGTGGTTCATTTATTTTCCTGGTGATTGCGGAACGGTTCTGATTAGCCGCGATTGCAGCGGCACCCCGCAGCGGAGCGAGGAGTAGAGCGCCCGCCTGAATGACGCAGTCGGGCAGGGAAAGCGCGACTGCAGCTTCAGAAAAACTGCTTTCGCTTCAGCTCCGAAAATCCTTCTGCCCTTTCGTCTTATTTCTCCCCCGAAAGTAGTATGTCAAAAAATCAATCAATGCGGGATATTTGGGAACCCTAACCCAGCCGTTATGCGATCCCTGATTTCCGCTTGCCTCCTGGCATTTGCAATTTCGCTTCATGCGCAATATTCCTCGATGGATTTCGGCATGATGCGCGTGAATTACAAACGCAGCTCGGTGCTCAACGATGCGTGGTGGCCGGGCGTGACGGTGAACCTGGCGGGATTTACGTTCAGTCATTACAGCGGTGAAGTGCAGCTGAAGGATTCCATTCCGGATGTGCCGCGATCGTGGAAGCCGCATGGCCGCTACTGGAATATCGGGTACACCAAAACGTTTACGAATATGTTTGACCGTGACGTGGAGGAAAACATGAAGCGTCCGTTCCTGGTGCCTTACCTCGGCGGCGGCATCGGCGGATGGAAAACGAATGACGGGGGCGCGTGGATGAATTTCGTGCTGTACGGCGGCGTGTCGGTGAACCTGTTCAGCAGCCTGGCGCTGAGCGCGGGTTTCCAGTCGGGATTCAACTTCACCGGCGCATTGGGCTCCAACGTGGAAGCATTAGTGCCCGGCTTGCAGACGGCCCATCCGCGTTTCTTCGGAAATGTGAATGTGGGATTGCGTTTTCATTACCCGCTCGGCTATTCCATTTCGGGCGTGTCGGCGAACAAAGCGCGTTATCATGCGCCGGGCTGGTACCATTACGAATACCAGAGCGGCGACTGGATTTACCAGGGCAGCTACTACAGCGAAGGCGGCACGTGGTCGGATTACGCGATCGTGACGACGCCGGAGATTGTGAGCCTTGCGCCGGTGGTGTATTTCACGAAAGGCCACGATGGCTACGGCGCCACGAAAGCGTTCGGCGGAAAGGCGACGTTGCGGGCGGGATTGCTGAACGCGGATGTGCAGTACATGAAAGGGCAGGTGGGATTTCATATCAACTCCGGTTCTTTTGCGGGCGGCGTCACCAACCAGTGTTACTGGAACATGTCGCAGACGAGCTTCTCCGTCGGGCTGAACGCGTTCAATTTGTTTGCGCCGCTCAAAGGGCCTTCGGTGTATCGTTTCATCATCGGTTATCGTTTCGGCATCACGAATATGGAAGCGATTTACGACGGGCCAAGCGTCAACATCCTGCCGAAGGCGCCGAATGAGGAAAAAGTAAAAACGCGCAATTTCTTCATGGCTGCGGAATTCGGGCGCTTCGGGCTGAGCTGGGATTTTTACAATTCCAAAGCGATGCCGGATCTCCAGAGCAACGGTGTGTTCTCCGCGTATTACATGATCCCGCTGGTTAACATCGGGGGAAGGAGATGAGGCGATGATCTTTGAAAGTGATTGTATCGCTGCAAGAAAAAATTAAACCACGCCCGCCTGAACGGAACGGGCAGGGAGACACAGGGACACGGAGGTTTGGTATTTTTCTGATGTGAATCCCAAACCCCGTTACCGTTTGACTTCCGACAGCGGCGAATACATTGTTGGTGCGCTGGTCCTCTGCGCGCTGGTGATTGCGTTGCTGCACGATCATCTGCTGCTCGCGATGGTTGCTCCGCTGGTGGTGCTGGGCGGGTTGGTGATGTATTTGTTGTGGCAGAAAAACCTGCAATTGTTCGAAGACGGTTTTGCGCTGCGCGATGGCCGGAAGAAAAACGAAGCGCCGCTGTTGCCGTATGGTTCGATGGAGCAGGTGGAATTTCAGCCGAGCGTTGGTCGCGGGATGAACCGGCTGCGCGTGGTTTTTCGTGATGAGAAAAATAAACTGCGCACGCTGGATTTTTATTTCAAGGCGTGGGTGCCGCGAAGGGAGCTGGAGTTTTTGAAGGAAAAGGGTGTGGTGGTAAAATCTCCGGCCGGCAATTAAGAGCGGCGTAGGCTTTAACCACAGAGGATCACCGAGGTTTTCACAGAGGGGTACAGAGCCCCCAATTCAAATCTTGCGGTGCTCCTTCACGTAAGCCGTGATGTAATCCACGATCGTTTTCGTGTCGGTGCCGGGAGGGAAAAGTTGTCCGACGCCCATTTCGTTGAGCTTTTTCATGTCGGCGTCGGGGATGATGCCGCCGCCGGTGAGGAGCACGTCGTCGAGACCTTTTTCTTTCATCAGCGTCATGATCTTCGGGAAGACGGTCATGTGCGCGCCGGAAAGGATGCTGATGCCGATCACGTCGACGTCTTCCTGCAGCGCTGCGTTGACCACCATTTCGGGCGTCTGGCGCAGGCCGGTGTAGATGACTTCCATGCCGGCATCACGAAGAAACGAGGCAATCACTTTGGCGCCGCGGTCGTGACCATCGAGGCCGACTTTGGCAACTAATACGCGGATCGGACGATTCATGCGGGCAAATATACGGGGACAATCGGGACATTCGTCTATTCGGTCATTGGGTCATTCGGGAATTCGGACATCCGGGTTAGTGCTTGTTGTAGGTTTACTAATTACCGAATTACCGAATGCCCCAATGCCCGAATTCCCGCGGCAACGCATCCGTTTCCTGCAATGCTTTGAGTCCTTTGGGAGTGAGCATGCCGATGACGGGCGCCATTTGCATCTGCAGGAAAAAATCAACCTGCTTCTCTTTGCCTTTGATGCCGATGATGATGGCGCGCGAAAGCCAGAAGTCGCCGCTGAGGAATTGCAGCTCGGTCACCTGGTCGTAATGGCCGGGGAATTTTTCCGCTTGCAGGAGCCCTTGATCGTGCATCATAGTAAAAATGGCGCGGAACTGCATTTTGCGCTGCTCCATCAGCTGCCGGTAATGCTTGCGGATCCATTCGTCACGACGGATGATGTGGACGAAATCGAGAAAGAAAAAACGGTAATCGTACATCTGCCGGCCGATGCTGCGGGAAACGTCCCGGATGTATTGCAGCATTTTCCCGTTGGCGGCGATCCCGGCTACCGCTTCGTTGAATTTTTCCACGAGCTCTTCGTACAGCGCGCGGACGATGGCGCCGGTGGAAGGATAATGGTAGCAGAGATTGCCGTGGCTGATGCCGATTTCCGAAGCGATGTGCCGTACGGTGACGTGATCGGTGCCCTGCTCGTTGAAGAGCCGGCGGGCGGTTTCGAGGATCTGTTTGCGCGTGTCCACGGGCAAAGATAGGTTTTTAGAACAAATGTTCTATATATTTGCCCCGAATTAGTACAAATGTTCTAAAACGCGTCTTATGAAAGTGCTCATTTCCGGTGGCGGCCCTGCGGGGCTCACGATGGCCATCGCCCTTCAGAAAAAAGGATTTGAAACGGAAGTCTTCGAAGCTGCGCCGGTGCTCGGCCCGGTGGGCGCAGGGCTGGCCGTTGGTGCGAACGCCGTAAAGGTGATCCGCCTGCTCGGTCTC
>CAMLEF010000369.1 GCA_946478675.1 uncultured Flavobacteriales bacterium
TCCAGGCCAAAATCATCAAAATTTGCCATCTATGTTTTAAAAGGGGAATTTTATAAGGCTCTAAGTTAGCAACAATGTGCCAATACACTCAATTTGCTAATTTGCTAATGGGGTAATTTGCTAATGAGCCAACAAACACATTAGCACATTAGCAAATTAGCACATTGCAGCAATATTCGTCTTAAAGCTCCGTTCCTCTCCCGTGAAAGAACCAATGAACTACTGGTTGCGACTGTACCGCGTCTGTTGGTATTTGCCGCTGCTTTTTCCCGCTTCCTTCTGGGGATTGTATGCGTATCACGATTACGGGAAATCCTATACGATGAGCAACGGCATTGATTCTTCGCCGATGATGTTCTTCACGGTCGGGTTCATTGCTGTTTGCGCCTGTTTGCTGTTTGCGCTGGCAAAGCTGATCTGGAAGAAAATTCCACTGTACAAAACCGACGTCATTTTCCTGTTGGCGGGAGTGTTGCTTTCCTGGCTTACGCTGAACTCGCACGCGATGGATTGGTACCTCGACTGAGCGGATCAGTTGCGGAAACAAAAACCGACGATAAATGCCGCTGCCGGTTCTACACGACCGGTTTTGTAGATGAGCGTGGTGTGCAGGTCGAAACCGGCATACAGGCGTGTCGCCATGTTCGACTGAAATTCTACGCCCGCCGTTCCGCTCAATTTAAAATGGCCGGGAGCAGAAGGCGAAGCGCCGAGACGCACTTCACGGTCCATGCCCAGCGGCGAAAGATACGGCATCACCTGGATCTTCGCTTCGGGATGAATTTTGTAACCGACGCCTTCCGGGACGATGGCGCACAATGCCATGAGCGCCACGAGACCTTCGCCGTTATGCGTGTGCGAATGGGAAGAGCCTTCGATAATGACCGCGGCAGCCCGCAACCCCAACGGCATGTGTGTTCCGCGAAGTGTGTTGTTCGCGAGAAAGCGAATATTCCACAGCGCCGTCCAGTGCTTGTCGACGGAGCCTTCGATGCGAATGCCGTAGGATTGAAACGAGCCGTCCTCGAGGAAATAATTGTTCGTGGTCAGGCCGATCCGGAGAAAATCCTCAGGCGCGTTGTCGAACATCGGGCTGTCGAAGATATCCCGTATCACCGATTGCCCGCGCAGCAGCCCGGTCAGTGAAAGCAGTATGATCAGAATTCCGAAACGGCGGGGTTTCATGATCCTACGAAGTTCGTGAAAAAACGGGCTGCAGTCAACCGCTACTTTTTCTCCTGCGGGTAAACGAGCGGAATCGCATTCATCAGCGCCTGGTGCATGATGGTGGCATGATCTTCCTCCGGCAGGTAATCGAAATGCACGTGGATGTTTTTGCTCTTGGAAGCCGTTAGCTTTTCGGCGAGCAGGTTTGCGTCCACTTCCATCACGTGCGGCGATGCGCAGGGCGCCAGTCCTTCTTTGCCGACGCCGATGTAGATCTCCGTCGGCTGCGCGTAATTTTCTTCCAGCATCGCCGAAGCGCGTTTCAGCAAAGAACCGTCGTCCCACCAAAGGCTCGGGCTGATGATGACGTATTTGTTGAACAGCTGCGGTTTATCCAGCAGGATCTGCGTCGCCAGCAAACCGCCGAGCGATTCCCCGATCAGCGTGCGCGATCCGTTCGTCTTGTATTTTTTAGTGATGAACGGCTGCAGCTCTTTCTCGATAAAGGAGATGAATTTGTCGGAATGGCCCGCCGTCGGAAATCGTTTCTGATCTTCTGCAACCGTCGTCGGATAAGTGAAATCGCGCTTGCGGTCGACGGTCGCCACACCTACCACGATCGAAGGCGGCATGCGGTTCACCCACGGAAAGCTGCTGAACTGCACGAGCCCGACCACGTGAATGAAATCTTCGTCGGCGGAACCGTCGAGCAGGTAGATCACGGGGTAATGCGTCGTGTCGTTCGCGGAATAACCTTCCGGCAGGTAAATGTTCAGCGTGCGTTTTTCCCCGAGCTCTTTCGATTGAATTTCCTCGATGACGCCGAGCACAAAAGGTTTCGTGGAATCCGCTTTGGCCGGTTTGTTTTTCTGCGCGAAAATAGAAGCGGAGCAGAGGAGAAGGACGATGGTGAAAAGCTGTTTCATGAGCGGTTTTATTTCCAGTAATCTTTCATCAGTTGCGATACCCAGTCCGGCTGGCGGAGCTCGCCCTGCGGACGGAATTCACGCATCACCGGTTTGATGTCGAGCACCGGCGTTCCGTCGATCGCATCGAGATGCCGAACGGTGATGGTCCTGCCGTTGTGTGCGACGAGCTCTACCGTGCAAAGCCCGATGCGGTTGGGACGATCTTTTTTCCGTTGCGCGAAAATGCCGGTCAGCGGAAAATCAGGATTGCCGCGCGGGTGGCCGGAGTAGACGATCGTGCTTTCGTTTACCTGGTCGAAATGATAAATAATCTCGAGATGCGAAAACTGTTCGATGCCGGCGAACGCGTCTTCCGGGAGATGCGGCAGCAGAGTAATTTCAGAAATCACGCTTCCCCAGAAGTCGTCTTTGATCGCTTTGCGGGAATTGCGGACGGTAGCAACCGGGGTGAGCTCGATTTTCATAGCGTAAAGTTAATCGTCCGTTTTTTACAGCGATGATGGGAAGTGTCAATAGAAAAGAGAGGACAGCCGGCAAGCTGGTTTCAAGCATTCAATTGGGTGTCGTGTAATAAAACGTAATGCCACGATCTTTCATGCATTGCGATTGTTGTGCCGCAGGAACAGCTTGGCGTACCAGCTTCGAACGGTTCGCCGCATACCATTTGGAAACATTTTGTTTTACGGCATCGCCATTCGTGCAGATATAACTTAGGAAACCGTCCATGTAAGCGGTTTGCTCACCGCTGGACACACAAAACTGCATGTGCAGCACTTCGAAATAGGGTAAGTGAATGATCCGGTCGAGCGTTACAAAAGCAATTCCGCCGACAGTCAGCCGGAGCGGAATACGTCCCGGCGCGAAAGCTTTCGTTGATGTGGTGTCACTCAATTTTTCGATCAGCATCGGTACAGCATCCAGTCCATACGCCTGGATTTCCCAGGTAACGGAAGAGCAGGCGGAGACATCGCCTTCGGCAAAATGGAGACTGTCAATCGCATTTTGCAGCGTTCCGCTATGAACCTGTTGCGCCTTGCCGCTCAGGAAGAGAAAAAGACAAACCGTGAAGAAGGTGAATGTTTTCATGTTTAGGGTTACAGTAAATGTAAGCGGATTGCAGGCCGCCCCTGTACGCTTCTCCTTTTTTAACACACGATTCTACTACTAAAGTGGGATTGCCGGGTTTCACTGCCGCCTATACGTTTGCATCAAATCAACGACCCCTATGAAACTCTCCCAACCGCTGCGCCTGCTATTGCTCTTCGTGTTCGTTTGCGCAGGAACACAACTCTTCGCTCAAAAAGTAAACGGCGTGCTGCCCGACAAGAGCGCCAAGGCGGGCACGTGGACGGAATGGCAATCGGTAAAAGATTCCTCCGGCACCGAGATCGCGCAATACCGCATTCGCATGGCCGGCTCGAAGAAGTTCGTCGGTGAAACCCGCGAATGCCATTTCGAAGTGGAGGTCGTGAACAAGACTTCGCACACCTTGACCGTCGATCTCGATTACAGCTTCACGCAAACGATCGCCGGGAATACCAAAAGCGATTCGAAACATCTCGGCGGCATCATCACGAAAAAAGGGAAATCGTGGACGTTCGAAATGCTGCTTTTCAATGACGCTACCGGCAACGACAAGACAGGCGCCTGCTTCGGTTGCGATCTCTCGTACACACTGACGTTCGGCGTTAGCAAGTACTGATCTTTTTGACCCCGGTCAGTACGGAGAAGGCGGAGCGATCCGCCTTTCTCTTTTTTTTCATGGACGAAAAAAACGGCAACCGTCGAAACAGCTGCCGTAATATTCCAATTGATGCGTGTCTGACTGAGTAGGTTCGTAGCGGAGCGATAGCGCAGTCACGAACCGTATCGAAGTCAGAACGCAGCGATCTTGTCGCTCTGGTACTGGCCCGAAGTCAGCTTGTTTTTGATCTTCGAGAACGCGTCGATCGTGTAGTTCACGTCTTCGATCGTATGCACCGCGGTCGGGATGAGGCGCAGGATGATCTGGCCTTTCGGGATGACCGGGTAAACGACCATCGAGCAGAATACGTTGAAATTCTCGCGGAGATCGAGGATGAGGTTCGTGGCTTCCGGGATGGAACCGTTCAGGTAAACCGGCGTTACCGGCGACGACGTGGTGCCGATGTTGAAGCCGTTTGCCTTGAGGCCCTCCTGCAGCGCTTTCGTGATTTTCCAGAGGTTGTCGCGGAATTCCGGGTGCTTGTTCATCAGCTCGAGGCGCTTGAGCAGGCCGACGACCAGCGGAAGCGGCAGCGATTTCGCGAAGATCTGCGAGCGCATGTTGTAGCGGAGGTATTC
>CAMLEF010000370.1 GCA_946478675.1 uncultured Flavobacteriales bacterium
CGCTTACTCCGCCAATACCGGCAGCACCGGAGGTCCTCACCTGCATTTCGAGATCCGCGATTCGAAAACGGAAGAAGCCATCAACCCGCTGCTGTTCGGGTTTGCAGTGAAAGACGCCGTTCCTCCTGTAGCAGTAACGCTGCTCGTGTGCCCGCAAGGTCCTTCCGACGTGGTGAACGGTCAGAACGGCGTGGTGCGCATCCCGCTGAAAGCTGCGGGAACGAAATACGTTTTCGCAAATCCGAACGACAGCCTCGTTGTGTACGGCAACATCGGCTTTGCCATCGAAGCGTACGACAAGGAATCGAATCCGCAGGGAAAGAACGGCGTGTATTCCATTCGTCTCGAGCGCAACAGCCAGCTGATCTACGCGCATCACATCGAACGCATTCCCTTCGACAAATCGCGTTTCATCAATTGTTTCGTCGATTACAAAGAGCTGGAGAAACGCAACAAGTATTACATGCGCAGCTTTCTTCTTCCGAACAACCAGCTGCCGATTTACGATACGGTGGTGAACAACGGTTTCAGCGCGATGACGAACGGAAGTGTTTTCAAATTCCGCTACACGCTGCTCGATTCGTACGGCAATTCTTCCGCCTGCGATTTCAAAGTGCGTTCACTGAAAGAACAGCCGGCGTACACCGACGTCGTGCGCGAACAAACGCCGTTTACGCAGGTGCTGCTCTGGGACACAACCAACTCTTTCGAAGAAGCGGACTATCGTTTCGAAACACCGTCGGGCGCTTTTTATGAGAACGGCATTTTTCATGCGAACGTCGTCAAAGCGAAAGGTGCAACGCCACGCATTTACCTCGGCGATCCGTATTTCCCGATGCAGAAAGAATGCTCGCTGACGATTTACGCTTCTTTCCCGGCCCATCTTCAGTCGAAAGTCGTGATGGTGCAGTACAATGAAAAAGGCGGCGTCTCTTCCGTCGGCGGCAGCTGGACGGGGAAGGGCGTTACGGCCGGCATCAAAGAATTCGGCACGTACGGGTTGCGCGTCGACACCACCGCACCGAATCTCCGCACGGTGAATTTCGACCTGAAAGGAAAAACGCAAACGGATCTGAGTACGTTGTCCTCGCTGCGTTTCGTCATCGGCGACAACCTTTCCGGCATCGGCTCTTACCGCGGAACGATCGATGGGAAATGGGTGCGTTTCGAATACGAGCCGAAGCAAAAGCTGATCTGGTACACGTTCGATGAGCACACCGGCAAAGGCGAGCACGAGCTGGTACTGACGCTGACGGATAAATGCGGGAATGTGACGGAGTACCGCAAGAAATTCAAACATTAAATAACCACGGAGACACAGAGGCACGGAGTTTTTGAATTCTCCGTGCCTCCGTGTCTCCGTGGTTTCTTTTTTTACTTCAGGAATTGTATCCACGCATCGGGATACACTTTGCGGACTTCCTTCACGACCTGAACGGAAGCGTCCTGGTCGCCGGGATGCGCTACGGTTACGTACATGAAGCCGTTGTTCTTGTTGTACACGCGCTGCACTTTCGGGTAAGCGCCGCGGGCCACTTCTTTTGCTTCGAGACGCTTGGCGTATTCCTTGTTCTTGAACGAACCAATTACAATGTAGAAGCCGGGATCCACAGGCGCCTGCTCGTCGGACATCGTGTAGTTGCCGCTCGTGTCCTTGCGCATGATGATGTGATCTTTCGAATCGAGCATGACCGTGCTCTGCGTCGGCGTGTTTTTCCTCTTCGTCGAATCAGAGAAGAATTCTACGTTGATCTCTTTCGTTGTGTAAGATTTGACCGCTGTCGCATCATACGTTTTTGTGAATTCGTCCTGCTCGCTCACCTGGAAATACAGCTTGTAATCTTCGCCGCCGGGCAGGTTGATCGAATATTTGCCGTTCTCCGCGCTCACGCTGTAATCGCCCTGCACGTCCGTCTTGTTGTTGTACGCAACAGTAACCGTAGCGCCAACCGGTTTGCCGTCGAGCGTTACCATGCCCTGGATCGTCACGACGTCTTTCGCGGGAACGCCGGGATCGGAGAAATAAATATCCATCATGCCGTTGCCGCCTTTCCGGTTGGAAGAGAAGACCGCATGGAAACCGTCGCGCGTGGGCTGGTAATAAATATCATCGGCCGTGCTGTTCACCGGCGCGCCCATGTTCTGCGCCAGCTCCCACGATACCATGTCGCCGCTGAGCGTGCAGAAGAAAACGTCGTAGCCGCCCATGCTGTTGTGGCCGCGTGAGCTGAAGTACAGCGTTGCGCCGTCCGGCATCAGGAACGGAGCGTCGTCATCCAGCGCCGTATTGACGTTGACGCCGAGATTCACCACGTTGCCCCAGGCGGTGTCGCCCATGAGCGTGGCTTTGTAAATGTCTTTGCCGCCGAAACCGCCTTCACGGTCGCTGGCGAAATACATCGTGTGACCATCGAGCGAGATCGACACGCTGCCTTCCCACGAGTCCGCCTTGTTGATGTCGCCGCCGAGCTTCACGGGCGTCGTCCAGTCGTTGCCGGCTTTGCGCGACATGTAAATATCGCCGCCGTCTTTCGCGGAGCTGCGGTAAACGAACAGCAGTTTTCCGTCGGGCGACATACAGGTAGCCGCGTCGTGGAGCTTCGTATTGAGATTGGTGCTGAGCCCTTGCGGCGCAAACCAGCCCATACCCGTGAGCGTCGACTGGAAAATGTCTTCGTAGTAGAAGCCTGCAGAATCGGAACGGCCGAAGGTGTAATTTTTTCCGCCGGTCGACTCGGGGCCTTTGTAGGTGAAGATGAGCGCGGAGTCGTTCTTGTAAAGGATCGGCGCAAATTCATCACCGGGCGAATTAAGCGGACGGCCCGCATTCTTCACGGTGTTGTTCGTTTGTTTGCCTGCGAGCTCTTTCGCGGCCTGGCAATTCACGACATACTGATCGAGTCGGTGACGTTCGTTCTCGTTCGGCTCTTTCGCGATCTGCAGGTTGAACTGCATGCTGGCGTCGTCGTACTGATCGTTCAGCAGGTAAGCGCGGCCGAGGAAAAAGTTGATGTCCGGGATGGTCGGATCTTTATCGTAGCTGCCTTTGATCAGCGAGAGCGCCTGTTCGGGATCGCTGGTGTAAATGCAACAGACGCCGGCGCGGAACTGGTAAACGGGATTTTCAGGATGCAGGTCTTTCAGCTTCATGTAGTAGCTGAACGCCTGTTCGTATTCCCGTTTAGCAAAGAGCTCATCGGCATGACTGATCATGGCCTTCTCCGAAGCTGCCTGCGCAGGGGCTTGCATCGTCATGCCGGCAAAAGCGACGACGAGCAACAGGAATGTATGAGGTTTCAATTTCACAACTGCGGAATTCAGGTTGATTACAAAAAAACGGGAGAAAGGCCCCGGTATACTGCCGGAGCCTTATTTTTTTCTTAATCGTATTTACCGCGCTGGTGATTTCCGCCGGACGGGGCAGCGCTCTGCATCGCACCGAAACGGTAACCGAGCATGAACTCGTGGCTGATGCCGGCCGATGTTTTGAGCGGCGTCAGGATGAGATCGTAAGCGTAACCGGCGCTGAGGTTGCCGAACAGCTTCACGCGTGCGTTGATGCCGACGGCGTAATTGCTGCGGTAAGAAGCGCCGAGCCACACCATGTCTTTCCACGAGCCCATCACGTTTACGTCGTACTGGAACGGTGATCCCGGAACCCAGCGCACCATGGCCATCGGCTCGATCGCCAGCATCTGGTCTTCGTTGAAGACGTATTTGTAGCTGACGGTTCCGAGGTAATGACGGTTGAGCTGGTAGTACGAGCGCGTGTCGTAGTTCGCGTATTCGAGCTTTTGTCCGAGGAGCTGCGGAACGGAGATGCCGACGCGGAGGTCTTTCCAGTTGTAGGTGACGCCGAGGTTGGCATCGAGACCGCTCTTGCGCTGCATCTGCGCGAACATCATCGGGTCGTTCGCGTCTTTTACAATCGCATTCGAGAAATCGATGCGGTTGTCGAGGAAGCCGAGCGAAAGTCCGAAACGCAGCTGCATATCGTCGTTCAGCTTCAGGCGATACGCATAGTCCGCGTAAATGCCGAGGCGTTCGTTGATATCCTGCTTATCGTTGAAGATGAACATGCCGAGACCGACATTTTTATCTTCCATGAATCCGTCGACGGAGAACGCGTTCGTCACCGGGCCGCCGGGCATGCCGGTCCATTGCGAACGGTGAATGAGGTTGGCGTTCGTGCCGCCCGTAATGCCCGTCATGGCCGGGTTGTACAGGAACGGATCGAAATACGACTGGCTGTACAGCGGAAGCTGCTGTGCGTTGGCTTGCGTCGAAACCAGGGCGAGTGAACCTGCCACGAAGGCGGAGAAGAACAGCTTTTTCATCGGAAGTGAAGTGCGTTTGTTCATGGCTGGTGCTTATTTACCGTGAATGATTGTGACTGCACCTTTCACGGT
>CAMLEF010000371.1 GCA_946478675.1 uncultured Flavobacteriales bacterium
CACCAGCCGCCTGGCGGCCTCCCGGCCCTTACCGCCCAGCAGCGCATCACAGATCGCATGCAGCAACACATCGGCATCGGAATGACCGTCGCAGCCTTTCTCGTGATCGATCTTCACGCCGCCCAGCCAAAGCTCGCGTCCTGCGACCAGCCGGTGCGTGTCGTAACCCATTCCAATGCGATAAGGAATCTTCATGCTGCAAATGTAATCACGAAGTGAAAAACGAAGGGTCGACCCTGAAGAAACAGAAAGTGTTCTTCAGGGCCGACCCTTATTCTCTATACTGCTAATCTTATTTTCCTGCCCCGTCATCGTTCTGCGACTTGAACGCGTCGAAGTCGAACGTGAGCGTGAAGCGGAGCGTATTCTGCAGCGGGCTGCGTTGTGCGTTGGTCGGGATCAGGTAAGCGAAATCGAGACCGAAGACGTTGTACTTGATGCCGGCGCCCAGCGTGAAGAACTGGCGGTTGCCTTTCGTCGGGTGCTCGTAGAAGTAACCGCAACGAACCGCGAACAGGTGGTTGTACCAGTATTCGATGCCGATCGCCGCGTTGATCTCGCGCATTTCTTCTTTGAAACCGCCCGGCGCATCGTAGAACGACTGGATCATGCCTTCCGGAACGGAAACGTTAGGATCACGGCCGTACTTGATGATGTAGTTGCCGGTGTTCGGATCGATCTTCGGGCTGCCGGTAGCAGAATCGATTTCGTAGATCGGCGGAGTCGGTACGAGCAGCTTCGAGAATTCCACCTGGAAACCGATCTGGTTGTATTCGTCCGCATCGATCATCATGCCGCCGCCGAGACGCAGGTTGATCGGGATGAAGTCGCGGTTGACGGAGCTCGAGTAGGAAATTTTATTTCCCATGTTCGTGATCGCCACGCCGCCCATCACCGTGCTTTTCTTGCCGCTGATCTTGATGTCGTCGTTGTGGTAATACGCGCTCAGGTCGACAGCCACTGCCGTTCCTGCTTTCGTGTCCTGTCCCGCAACGGTGATGCCGTTGGTGAGGTTGGAGCGCACGAGACGCACGGCCATCGAAGCGGAGAAATATTCGGAGAGCTTGCGTGCGTAGCAGAAATCGACGGCGAATTCATTCGGCTTGAACTGGCCGATCGGGTTGCCCACCTGGTCGGTGAACGTGATGTTGCCCATCGAGAAATAACGCAGCGAAGCACCGAACGCCTGGTTGTCGGTCGGCTTCGTGTAGAACGAAACGTACGCGAGGTTGATGTCGGGAACGAGCGCGCGCAGCCACGGCGTATACGAAATGCCGAAGCCCATTTTCTTGTCCGCAAACGCGAGCTTCGCACCGTTCCAGTGGATCGAGTTCACGTCCGGGGTAGTAGCGACGCCGGTTTCTCCCATGCCGCCTGCACGCGAATCGGGTGTGATGAGCAGGAAAGGAACAGCGGTAGTGATCGTATTGATGTTGCCGAGAATATTGGCAAGCTCAGCGGCGGTCGGAGGGGTGCTGCCGGAGGAAGAAGCCTGCGTCGACACCGAAGGCGCCGCGCCACGATAGAATGCGGACGGAGCCTGCTGCGCCGAAAGAGCGAGCGATCCGATCAGGCCTGCACCGGTAAGAAGTTTATACGCCTTCGTATTCATGCTATTCTTGTTAGTGAACAAATTTAAAAATTTATGATTGTCGTCGACCTCAATCGAGGATGACCAGCTTTTCGTATTTCTCGGCGGTCTTGCCGTCGTCCGAACGGGCAAACACGCGATAGATGTAAACGCCCCTGCCGATCTTATCGCCGTAATCGTCGCGGCCGTCCCATTCGATCGGTTCCGAACGGTAGCCTTCCGACACGACGTGCTGGTTGATCGTCTTCACCAGTTTCCCGGAAACCGTGAACACCTGGATCATCACGTCATATTGCGTGCAGCATTGGTTGTATTCCACGAAGAACGATGTATTCGTCGTGAACGGGTTCGGGTAATTCAGCACGTGATCGAGCACGAGGCCTTCCGATTTCGTAACGACGAATTCCGTTTTTACCGTGGTGGAATTGTTGTACACGTCCCACACTTTCAGGCTGAGCGTGTGACGGCCTTCGGAAAGTTTGTTGAACGGGTAAATGATCTTGCCGCTCTGGTAGCTGTTCATGTCCGCCTGGTAATAATCGTTCAGCACCACCGCATTGTCCGTTGCCTCATCGAGGATCGCAACGATATCATGGCCGATGCCGTTACCGACGGTATTAACGCCGTTCGAATCGCGGATCACCGCATACAGGTGCGGACTGTCGTTCGTCAAACCTCCGCTCACGAAATTGCTGTCGTTCATGAACAGCTGTACCTGTGGGCCCGTCTGGTCGACCGGCGCCGAAGGATTCGATCCGCCCACCACGATCTTCTCGTAATTGCCGGCCGCGTCCGTTTGTCCGTCTTCCGCATAATAGCTGATTCGCCCGATGCCGTATTGGTAAGAAATATCTTTCGGCACGACGAACGAGAATTGGAAGCTGCCGTTGACCACGCTCACTTTACCGTGATACAGCACGCTCTTCTGCAGCTGGAACGTAAACGGCGGATTCGGCGGATCGTTCGCCAGAGTCGTGATCGATTTTGATTTGTCGAAGACGGTCGGGTAGAGAATGCCGTTGAAGCCGCTCATCTGTGCGCCCGTCGTATCGGCGATATAACCCTTCACCGTCACGAGACTCAGCGCGCGCAGCGTATCCGAAGAAGTGCTCGTCACCGGAACGTTGTTGATCTCCGTGGTGACGACGTTGTTCACCGGGTAATTCAACATGAGCGCGGGATCACCGAGCAGCGTGAAGTTGCGGTTGTTCGTATTGTTGCCGCTGTTTCGTTTCGTGATGCGGTACAGATCGCCGATGCGCGGCATTTCTCCGTTGATCGGTTCGAACGCGCACTCGTAGAATTTCTTGTTCAGGTTGAAATTCGGTGTTGCGTACACCAGTCGCACCGTCGTGAACAGGCCGATGCCGCCGCCGTTCGGGTTGAGGAAAACATATTCGCCGGCAGATGTGCGGGACGGATCATCGAAGGTCGCCGTCACGAAAAGCGGCAGGTTGCAGATGTTCGACCATCCGTTGATCTGCGAGACTTCCACCACACGCTCGTGCGCGAGACCGACTTCACCGCCATGTCCCGTATAGTTCATGATCAGGCAGCCTTTGTCGACGCGCTTGTCGATGGCTTCGCTGACGTCGGGATAACGTTCGCCGCCGGGCGTTTGTTCCTGCGGGTAAGCATCGAAGAAGATCTTGTCGATGTTGTAATTGTCGTAGCCCGTATCCACGTAAGTCGCGAGCTGGTCCGACTGGCTCATGTGGAGATCCGAATCTTCATCGTCGCCGATGAACGCGAGCCACGTGCGCCATTCGCCGCCTTTCGAGCACTGATCGTTCGAACAAGCGGAAACGTTCGTTACCGGTTGCGGGCGCGTCATGTAGTGACGGATCTTGTCGACCATCTGCTGCGCGTCCGTTGTCGAACGCACGGGGAAACGGCCGATGCCGATATCCACGAGACCGTAGTCGCTGCTGTCGTCCCATCCGCCCGCATCGTCGAGCAGCCCGTAATATTCATCCGACACGTACGATTCGGTGGGCCCGATGGAATTCGCATTCTGGAAAGTCGGGATGTAATTGCTGTTCGCCGGCAATCGATGTTTGTTATCGTAAGAGCCGTCGCCGAAGAGCAGCAGGTAACGCGGCAGCTCGGCTTGCGTAGGCGCGCGCTGGTAAAGCATGCGGACAAAATCGCGGATGGCGGTCACGTCCTGCGCGCCGGAAGAAAATTCGTTGTAGATCTGCTGCGGCGTCACAATCACGTATGAAAGGTTGTCGTGTTGCGCGTGCAGTTGTGCGAGCTCATTCGCCTGCGCGAGAAAATCCGGGTGCGAGATGATGATGAAATCCACCGGCTGCATCGCGTGCAGGTTTTGATTTTGCACCGGCCCGACATACGTCGCGGAATAAAACTGCGTTTCATCGAACGCTACAAATTCCCGCAGCGAATCCGCCGGCAGCGTCCAGACAAGATCGTTGGCCGCATTCGTCACCGACTGCAAAGCGACGTTCGAAAGATCGGTGACGTCCCATACTTTCAGCTGCGGCGTGTAACCGTTGAGCACGTACTGCGCGATGTTTCCTGCGCCCACGCTGCGTGAATCGCGGAAGCCCATCATGCCGCCCGACATTTTCAGCTGGCGTCGCGCATTCACGCGGATCCAGTTGAGCCAGCCGTGCGCGCTTGCATCCATCTTGGTCACCGTCACCGTAATGACCGGACCGGTCGGCGTAAAACAAAGTTCCGATCCTGCAGCATTGGCAACGGGACAGTAATAGCAACCCTGGATCGTGCCGCTCACCGGCATTTGTTGCGAAGCGTTCTGCGCGCTGATCTGGTAATTGTGCGTTGACGCGCCGG
>CAMLEF010000372.1 GCA_946478675.1 uncultured Flavobacteriales bacterium
ACGCCAGCACGCAGCGCATGCGCAACGACCGCAACCACGACGGCTTCCTCGACATGCCGCTGTACGATCAGTACAACGTGCTCAACCGCTGGATGTGGATGGGCAAGAAACGCGGCGAAGGAAATTTCGGCGTGCGTTTCGTGTATGATGATCGTACCGGCGGACAAACGGCGTTTGACAAAACGAATGACGAAGGCACAACGAATCATTACGGCATCGGCATTCGCAACCGGCAGGCGGAATTCTTCAACAAAACCGGTTTCGTTTTCGATGCGCCGGGACGCAGCCTCGGAACGATGTTCTCCGCACGCTGGCACGATGAAACGATGTTCTTCGGTTTGAAAAATTATTCCGGCGAACAGGCGAGCATTTACGCGAACGTGATCTGGCAGGATATCATCGGCAATTCGAACCACGTGTACAAAGCGGGCGCAAGTTTCGTGTACGATAATTACGTGCAGAAATACAACGGCACGAATTTCAACCGCGAAGAAATCGTTCCCGGAATTTTCGCGGAGTACACCGGTCATCTTTCTGAAAAATTCACCGCCGTTGCCGGCATCCGCGCGGATCATCACAATCTCGCAGGATTGCAGATCACGCCGCGTTTGCATTTGAAATACGATCTCGCGAAAAAGAGCGTGCTCCGTCTTTCCGGCGGAAGCGGCTTTCGCACGGCGAACATTTTCCCGGAGAACAGCGCCGTATTCGCCAGCTCGCGCCTGCTGATCATCGAAGAGCCGCTGCGTGCGGAAAAAGCATGGAACTACGGCGGCAGTTTCCAGCAAGGCGTGAAACTCTTCGGTCATGACGGACTGCTCGTGCTCGATTATTTCCGCACCGATTTCGTGAACCAGGTGGTCGTCGACATGGAAGAATCCGGCGTGCTGAAGTTTTACAACCTCGCAGGAAAATCGTACGCCAACAGTTTCCAGGCGGATCTTTCCTTCCAGCCGCTCGAGCGTTTCGACGTGCGTGTCGCTTACAAATTTTACGACGTCAAGACTACGTACGACGGCGTGCTGAAAGAGAAGCCGCTCACCGCCCGCCACCGCGCATTCCTCAACCTCGCTTACGCGCTGCCTTACGACAAGTGGACGTTCGACTTCACCACGAAATGGGTCGGCGCCACGCGACAGCCGGGAACATCGGACTATTCAAAGCCGTATTTCCTGCTCAGCGCGAACGTCGGCCGCAAATTCCGGAAGATCGACGTGTATGCGGGCGCTGAAAACCTGCTGAATTTCCGACAACCGAACCCGATCCTCGGCGCCAACGATCCCTTCGGCCCGGATTTTGATGCTTCGCGCATCTACGCACCAACCGACGGCCTGACGGTATACGCAGGCTTACGTTTCAAACTCTAACAAAATACACACGCCACTTTGCCCCTGTTTGAATCCGGATTTTCATCGGCAGTTCAGCACATCGGCATATTGGCATATTAACTATCTTTAATCCAACCCACATTATGAAAAAGCTCCTTCCCCTCTCCCTGCTCGCGCTGCTGATGCTGCTCTTCACGAGCACGTCGCTGCACGCCCAACAAGCCAAAACGAAAAACTCGGTCGTCAAGATCAAAACCTCCGCCGAATGCGACATGTGCAAGAAGCGGATCGAAAAAGAAGTCGGCCTGATGAAAGGCGTGAAAAAAGCCGAGCTCGATCTCACCACGAAAGTGCTGACGGTCGAATACAACCCGAAGAAAACGTCACCGGACAAGATCCGCACCGCCATTTCCAATCTCGGTTACGATGCGGACGATGTGAAAGCGAACAACCGCTCGCAGAAAAACCTGCCGCATTGCTGCCAGCCGAAAGCGGATTCAGCGCAGTAACGATTGAAAATTGAAGATTAAACATTCAGGATTCGCTCCTGAGGAAGAGTCGGTGAATGCCGGCTCTTTTTTTTCGCATTGATTCTGTTCGATTTTTTGAATCTTTGAATAACGAATTTTCAATTTTCAATCTTGCATCCCATGCCCATCATTCTCCCCGTTCAAGGAAAAGCCCCGCAGTTCGGCAACGATTGTTTCATCGCGGATAACGCCACCATCGTCGGCGACGTCGTGTGCGGCGACCAGTGCAGCTTCTGGTTCAACGCGGTTGTGCGCGGCGACGTGAACAGCATCCGCATGGGCAACAAAGTGAACGTGCAGGACATGGCCGTGCTGCATTGCACCTACCAGAAAGCCGCGCTCACGATCGGCAACAACGTTTCCATCGGCCACCGCGCCATCGTTCACGGCTGCACGCTGCACGACAACGTGCTCATCGGCATGGGCGCCATCGTGATGGACCACGCGGAGATCGGCAGCAACACGATCATCGCAGCAGGCGCGGTCGTCACGGAGAAAATGAAAGTGGAACCGAACAGCGTCTACGCCGGCGTTCCCGCGAAAAAGATCAAAGACATTTCTCCCGAGCTGCAGAAAGGCGAAGTCGAACGCATCGCGAACAATTACGTGATGTATTCGGGATGGTTTAAAAAATAGAAGCTGGCACTACGCGGTTGTCATCTTTCGATACGCTCCGCTACTCAATCTGACAACCGCGCAGTGGCTAAATGTTTTTTGTGATTACTTCCGCCGTTTCGCCAATGAGCACGTTCAGCAGCTCAGCAAACGTTTTCGCATCGCCGCTCGTGTAGAGTTTCGTTTTCCCTTTTTCGCCGGCGACATTCAGCAACTGTTGCTGCTCGAGCAAATATTTCACGCGTCGCGCAACAGCCGGCGCAGGATCGATGATGCGGACGTTTTCTCCAAGAATTTTTTTCAGCAGCGGCGTGACGAACGGGTAATGCGTGCAGCCGAGCACGAGCGCGTCGATCCCCTGCTCCATCATCGGTTCCAGCCAGCCGCGCAGCATCTTCTCGGTGTCGGGCGTATCGAGCTTTCCCGCTTCGATCTGCTGCACAAGACCGGGACACGGTTGATGCAGCACTTTGACGTTTTGCGCGAAACGCTCCACGACGGAAGCGAACAATTCTCCCTGGAACGTAGCCGTCGTCGCGATCACGCCTACGACTCCCGATTGCGTTTGCTCCGCTGCAGGCTTCACCGCCGGCTCCATGCCGATGAACGTAACGCTCGTGTATTTATCGCGCAGGTAACGCAGCGCAGCCGCCGATGCCGTATTGCAGGCGATCACGATGAGCTTGCAGTCGTATTCCAGGAGAAATTTCACCACGCGCTCGCTCAGCGCACGGATCTGTTCCATCGACTTCTCGCCGTACGGAAGATTTGCGCTGTCGCCGAAGTAGATGACGTTCTCGCCGGGCAGCAGCTCCCGCACCGCGCGCAAAACGCTCACGCCGCCGATGCCGGAATCAAAAATGCCGATGGGAGAAGTGCTGTTCATGAAACGTAAAGTTACGATGCGCATTTTAAAAGTGAAGCCCGCATCATTAATCGATTTTTCGCAGCCCGGTACGATCACAATCACATTGCAACCACATCCCTCATCACTTGTGAGGTGGAACGAAGAACGTACCTTCGCGTCAAATCCAAATCCAAATGAAAAAAGTACTCTTTTCCCTTTTGTTAGTCGCAGGAGCCGCATTCGGCGGACCTACCGCGGCAGTTGCGCAATCTTATGGCATCGGCACGAACGCCGTTAATCTTGGTGTAGGCTTCGGTTACAGCATCCGTTATTACAGCGGTGTTTACGGCAATAGCTCAGCAACACCTGTTCTTTCTGCCAGCTTCGAACATGGCATGTCAACGCTCGGGCCCGGAACGCTGGGCGTAGGCGCGGTGCTGAGCTACCAGGGCGCCAAATGGGATTACACCGACGGTTATGGCGACCAATATCATGAAACGTGGAAAACGCTTTTCTTCGGCGTCCGCGGCACCTGGCATCCCGATTTTCTCGTGACCGACAAATACGACATTTACGGCGGCGTTCAATTGGGTTATTACCATTACGGCTACAGCTACACTGCAACCGGCCCATACGTGAACGGCTACAATTATTCCAATCCGCGCAACAGCACCGTCGGATTCGGCGCATTCGTTGGCGGTCGTTATTACTTCACCGACAACATCGGCGCGTTCGGTGAAATCGGCTACGATATCTCTTACCTCAAGATCGGCCTGAGCCTGAAATTCTAAGCAGCGCTTCCGAATCCTTCCGGATTTTTCTTCCGGCAAAAGCTTCACTCTTCACGGGTGAGGCTTTTTGTTTTTTCCGCTTGTTCGAGCGGAGTCGAGAACCTTTCTCATTCCAATGCAACAGGTTCCCGGCTCCGACCGAACAAGATTATAGTTGCTATAAACGACAACTGCCGCCTCTTTTGACGGAGACGGCAGCTGCATGAAATACTTTTTCGTTTAGTGGCCGGGAGCCGGGGTCGTACCGCCTGCGGGCTTCGGAGCCGGTGCAGGAAT
>CAMLEF010000373.1 GCA_946478675.1 uncultured Flavobacteriales bacterium
GTTTAAACCGCAAAGGCGCTAAGAACGCAAAGAAAACCGGGCAGGGATAGTAGTGAAAAGCCCGGAGTCCCGGAGGGCGAGGACTTGTAACGGATAGCCCGGTGCGCAGCAGCCCGCCAAAGCCATTCCATTTTAAATCGTCAATTCTTCGAATCTTTCAATTCCTCGCGCAACTGGCTCGATGTTTTTCTTGAACCATCGTGGCTCCAACCGGGCGGACCGAAGACGTACATGAATTTTGCTTTGAGCGGCGCGGGCCTGCGGAGGTCGCGGAAGATCTCGACCCATTCGTGGAAGACGGTTTTGACGGGATGATAGGGCTGCTCTAAATTTTTCGTGAGGCCGTAGCGCACGGTTTCTTTTTCTTCGGCGAACGTTCCGAAGAGGCGGTCCCAGATGATGAAGACCATGCCCATGTTTTTGTCGAGGTACGGCACGTTGGATCCGTGGTGCACGCGGTGATGCGACGGCGTGGAGAAGAACCATTCGAGCGGGCCGAGCTTTCCGACGGCTTGTGTGTGGATGATGATGCCGTAGATCTGCGTGGCGGCGTACATGAGCATGATGTCTTCCGCTTTGAAGCCGAGCAGCGGCAGCGGGATGAACCACACGAAACGGTACAGCGGCTGGAAGACGGACGAGCGGAAACCGACGGTGAGGTTGAATTCTTCCGACGAGTGGTGCGTGACGTGTACGGCCCAGAACAAACGGCAATAATGATCGACGCGGTGCAGCCAGTAGAACATGAAGTCTTCTGCGAAGAGCAGCACGACCCAATACAGCCACGGCGTTTCGATGGTGCCTACGCGATGTTCGTACAATACGCCGAGGAACACGAGCACGAAAGCGCGCAGCAATACGTCGAGCGTGAAGTTGAGCGCCGACAGCCACACGTTCATCAGCGTGCCTTTGGTCGTGTAGTAATGACGGTTGTGGAAATAGCTGAAGATCATCTCGCCCCCGATGAGGAAGATGTACAGCGGCGTGGAAATAAGGAACAGGAGTTTTTCGCGAACGAGTTCCATGGCGCAAAGATACCAGAAGTTTGGGGCAACGTTCGGCGAAAACGATCGTCTGTAACGTGAGCTGCATCACACCCCGATCATGAAACGATCAGCTATTACCTCCGGCGAAACAAAACGATCTATTACACGCCGGATTTTTAATTGCCGACGCTCAGCAGCTTTTCTTTCATCGTCATTGTTGCGCGATAGCCTGCATCGAACAGCATTTCCGCTGCGGAGATATCGAAAATATGCACGCGGCTGCATTCGGGCGGCTCGATGAAGATCGTGCAGCGGTCTTGTTTGCGTTCGGCATCGCGGCTGATCGCCAAATGAATGGAGCGGTCGATCACGTCTTTGAAATGCACTTCTTTCAGCGACCGGTCGAGCGGGTTGACGTGTACGGCGATGATCGTGCCTGCTTTTCCTTCGAAGGGCTCGATGGGCAGGTTGTTCATCAGTCCGCCATCCACGCACAACGCATCGCCGATCCGCACGGGCTCGAACATCACGGGAATACTCGCGGATGCGCACACGGCCGGAATGAGCGGGCCGCTATTGAAGAACAACGGCTCGCCTTTGAGAATGTCGGTGGTGCAAACCGTCAATGGCACTTTCAGCTCTTCGAACGTTTGCGGGACGCGTTCGCGCAGCAGCTCTTCGACTTTGTGCATGTTGAGGAGCCCGGCTTTGCGCCAGAGGAAACGCAGCCACTCGTACACTTTGTGCTCGCGGATGAATTTAAAAGTGTCGGCCGGCTTTTCTCCTGCGCAATAAAACGCGCCGACCAATGCTCCCGCGCTGGTTCCGCTCATCCAATCGATGCGGATGCCGAGCTCGCCCAGCGCCTGCAGCACGCCGAGGTGCGCAAATCCTCTCGCACCGCCGCCGCTGAGCACCAGGGCTGTTTTCCGTTCAGGCGCCAAAGTATTCGTCGAGTGCAAACTTGTCTTTCACACGAACGCCGCGTTCCGTTTCACTGACGGTGCAGCATTCCGTTTTGCCGTCGTGCTCGAAGAACAGCACGTATTCTTCTTTCGCGGCTTTCGGCAGGAACGTTTCTTTTTCCGAGAGCGTTTTCAGCGGCTGTGTATCGTACGCCATGATCCACGGCAGCGGAACGTGCGCCACGGATGGCAGCAGGTCGGCCATGAAGACGACTTTTTTTCCTTTGTACGAAATGATGGGATGCATCATCGCGCCGGTGTGGCCGTACGTGTACATCACGTCGAAACCTTCCATGAGCGCTTTGCCTTCTTCGAGGAATTTCAGCTGGCCGCTTTCCCGGATAGGAAGAATATTTTCTTTGAGGAAACTCGCTTTCTCGCGGGCGTTCGGTTTCGTGGCCCATTCCCAATGCGTTTCGTTGCTCCAGTACGTGGCATTCGGGAAAGTCGTGACGAGCTTCGAGCGATCGCCGTTGTAACGGATGCTGCCGCCGCAATGATCGAAATGCAGGTGCGTCAGGAACACGTCCGTGATGTCGCCGTAATCGAATCCTTTCGCGCGCAGCGATTTCTCCAGTGAAGCATCGCCGTGGAGGAAATAATGGCCGAAGAATTTCGCATCCTGCTTGTCGCCGATGCCGTTGTCGATGAGCACGAGGCGGTTGCCGGTTTCCACGAGCAGGCAACGCATCGCCCACGAGCACATGTTGTTGTCGTCGGCCGGATTTTCTTTGTTCCAGAGGCTTTTCGGAACTACGCCGTGCATGGCGCCGCCATCCAGTTTGAAGAAGCCGGTATCGATGGTGTGAAGTTTCATATCGTTAGTGATTTGAATGTCTCGCCATTCAAAACCGAATGGCCGAATTACCGAATGCCCGGATTATCCTTTCGGAGCCCAGGGATTCTGCGGCGGGGGAGGAGGGTTGTCGTTATTCGGAGGTGTGTTGTTGTTCGCGTTCGGATCCGGCTGTTGCGGCGGCTGGTAGGGATTTTGCGGCTGCTGCGGCTGCTGGTACGGCGACTGGCGGAACGGGTTGGGCGGATACGGATTATTCTGCGGCGGGTACGGATTATTCTGCGGGTACTGCGTTTGGTACGGCGGATAATTCTGGAACGGCTGCTGCGGGAACGGCTGCGCCTGCGGCTGGAAGGGCGGGATGGGCTGCGAAGCGAGATTGTTGGCTGCGTTCTTCTTGCCGAATGAAACTGCAGTAGAAACGATCGAGAAGATCAAAAAGAAAATAAAAGCGATCAGTGTCATGAGTGCGCCGCCCGTTGCTTCATCGGGCACTTTTCCGCTGCTGAAGAGATAGTCGTCGTTGCAATAACAATGACAACGCGCTTCAGACATGATGAACAGCGAAACGAGAATGCCGCCGATGCTCAGGAGAATGCCGATGATGGAGAGTGCTTTCATAACGGGTTACGAATTACGAACGGGTGCGAATTACGAATCGATACGAATATACGAATTACGAATAGGGATTATGAATTGCGAATAGGGGTTACGAATTACGAATGTTTACGAATACCGCGAATTACGAATGAATGCTGACAATTGCCGGAAGTTCCCATTCGTATATCCGTATTGATTCGTAATTCGTAACCCCGCTGTAGTTAACCCGTGCTGGTTAATATCCTCCTGCCCAATGAAAATTCCCCGGGAATGGCATTCGTATATTCGTACACATTCGTAATTCGTAACCCATGAAGATTCATTTTATTGCGATCGGCGGAAGCGCCATGCACAATATGGCCATCGCCATGAAGCTCAAAGGTCACCAGGTGACCGGCTCTGACGATGAGATCAACGAGCCTTCCCGCAGCCGGCTGGCGAAACATGGGTTGCTGCCGGCGCAAATGGGTTGGAATCCCGCCGTGATCACTGCGGATATCGACGAGGTGATTCTCGGCATGCACGCCCGCGCAGACAATCCCGAGCTCGTGCGTGCGAAAGAATTGGGACTGCGGATTTATTCGTACCCGGAATATCTCTACGAGCAAAGCAAGGACAAAACCCGCGTCGTCATTGGCGGAAGCCACGGCAAAACGACGATCACCGCGATGACGCTGCACGTGCTGAAGCATTGCAGCATCGATGCGGATTACATGGTGGGCGCGCAGCTGGAAGGTTTCGAGACGATGGTGAAGGTTACGCCCGAAGCGAAATTTATCGTGCTCGAAGGCGACGAATATCTTGCTTCTCCCGTCGACCGCCGGCCGAAATTTCATTTGTACCATCCGCATATCGCGTTGCTGAGCGGCATCGCCTGGGATCACATCAACGTGGTCCCGACCTTCGACAATTACGTCGAGCAGTTCCGCATTTTCGTCAATCTCATCCAGCCAAACGGCGTGCTCGCGTATTGCGAAACGGATGAGGTGCTGCGCAGTGTTGCGGA
>CAMLEF010000374.1 GCA_946478675.1 uncultured Flavobacteriales bacterium
GCAGCGGCAGTGCCATCCAGCTCCAGCAGGCAGCTGTCACGCCGACCGAACGGAAAAGCTGGCGGCGCTCTTTCCACCAATACGCGGGCACGACGATGAAATAAAGAATGAACGGCAGCTTGATGAGCGCACCGGTGGCGAGCAATATTCCACTGAGCAGCAAAAGCGAAATCTTTTTATCGCGCAGCCAATGGAACCACAGCGCCAGCCCCCACGTTCCCGCGCACATGGCCCAGGTATCGGGCAGCGGGTTGATCATGTAATAGTAGAAGAGCGGCGAAAATGCGAATGCCCATCCTGCGATCGCCGGGGCGCGGTTGTCGGAAAATACAATTGCGGCCAGTCGCATCATTCCTGCGATGGTCAGCAATCCGCCGAGGAAAAGCAGGATGCGTGTAAGCGTAACGCTGTATCCGAACAACCGGCAGGCGCCTGCGATGATCCATTGCATCAGCGGAAATTCCAGTCGCTGTGTCCCGTGGAATTCTGCGAGATTCGTATGCGGATGAAGGATGTTGAAATCGTGCAGCGCGAAATAGCGGATCGTGGTTTGCGTCTGCGATTGCCGCCACGCGTGTTGCCCCACGATGTCTTTCGGAAATACGTGCCAGTGCAGCGCAAGGCTGATGATGGCGGCGAGCAGGAAAGCTGCGGCAGGACGAAAAAGCAGGTTGGAAAATCGTGGATTCACGCCGAATAAAGATAGCGGTGTGAGACATGTAATTTCCGGCGAATTAAATTTTTTATAGCTTTGCGGCGTCTTCCCATGAACAACAAGGCACATAACCATCACCATGTTTGCACACCTCAGCGGTGAGCCGGGTGTTGGTTTGACCTAACGATAATCAACCACGCAAAGGGCTTACCGGAAACGGAAGCCCTTTTTTATTGAACAAAAATCATGACCCGACTAAAAATCGCCATTCAGAAATCCGGCCGGCTGTACGATGACAGCGTGCGACTGCTGAAGGAATGCGGCATCGAGCTGAACAACGGCATCAACAAGCTGAAAGCGGATGCGTACAATTTTCCGATCGAAGTGTTCTTTCTTCGCGACGACGATATTCCCGAGTACGTGGCGAACGGTGTGGCTGACGTCGGCATTGTCGGCGAGAACGTGCTCGAAGAAACGAACAGCGACGTGAAGATCGTCGACCGGTTGGGCTTTGGGAAATGCCGGTTGTCGCTGGCGATCCCGAAAGGGAAAAAATACAGCGGCCCGGAATATTTCAACGGCAAGCGCATCGCAACGACCTATAAAAGCATCTTGAAAAAATTTCTGACGAAAGCGAAGATCGATGCGGAAGTACACGAGATCAGCGGCTCGGTGGAAATTGCGCCGGGCATCGGTCTTGCTGACGGCATCTTCGATATCGTCAGTTCGGGCAGCACGCTGTTCATGAACGGACTGAAGGAAGTGGAGACCGTCATGAAATCGGAAGCGGTGCTCGTCGCGAACAAACAACTTTCCGACGCGCAGGAGCAGATCATCGAGCGCTTGCTGTTCCGCATTCGTTCCGTGCGTAAAGCGAAAAGCAACAAATACATTTTGCTCAACGCGCCGAACGACAAGCTC
The DNA here is from genome assembly GCA_946478675.1 of uncultured Flavobacteriales bacterium. The sequence continues at coordinate 1,577 of CAMLEF010000374.1, forward strand.
GACCAGATCGTGAAGCTGCTGCCCGGCATGAAGAGCCCGACGATCCTCCCGCTGGCGGAAAAAGGATGGAGCTCCGTGCATTCTGTGCTGCATGAAGATGAATTCTGGCACATCATCGAACGCCTGAAAGAAAACGGCGCGCAGGGAATTCTCGTGGTGCCGATTGAAAAAATGATCGTTTAAAAAAACGTACAATGAATTACGTCGAATACCCGAAGCCCGAGCACTGGCGGTCGTTGCTGAAGCGTCCTGCCGCCGACGTGGCCGAGCTGGAGCCTTCCGTTCGCCCGATCCTGCAGGAAGTGAAGTCGCGCGGAGATGCCGCATTGCGCGAGTACAGCCGCCGGTTCGATAAAGCAGAGCTGGATGATTTTCTCGTCAGCGAAAAAGAATTTGCGCAAGCGGAAAAACATCTTTCGCTGGAATTGCGCGAGTCCATTCTTCTCGCAAAAAATAACATCGAACGGTTTCACCATTCGCAGCATGTTGGTGTTTCAAAAGTGGAGACACTTCCGGGCGTGAGCTGCTGGCGAAAAAATATCCCGGTGGAAAAAGTCGGCCTCTACATTCCCGGAGGAACGGCGCCGCTGTTCTCCACGATTCTTATGCTCGCTGTTCCGGCAAAGCTCGCGGGCTGTAGTGAAATTATTCTTTGCACGCCGCCCGGTCAGAAAGATGCGTTCGGCATCGGCGATGTTTCCGTGCATCCTGCGATTCTTTACGCGGCGAAAGTCTGCGGCGTACATAAAGTGTTTCGCATCGGCGGCGCGCAGGCGATTGCAGCGATGGCCTACGGAACGGAAACGGTGCCGCAGGTGTACAAGATCTTTGGTCCGGGAAATGCGTGGGTGACTTGCGCCAAGCAGCTGCTCACGCGCGAAGGCATTGCGATCGATCTGCCGGCCGGTCCTTCGGAGCTCGCGATCTATGTGGATGAAACAACGCCTGCTTCTTTCGTTGCCGCTGATCTGCTTTCGCAAGCAGAGCACGGTCCCGACAGCCAGGTGGTTGTTGTTTCGAAGAGCGCTGCGGTGCTGCACGCTATTCGCGAAGAAACGAAAAAGCAATTGCAGCAGCTGCCGAGAAAAGAGATTGCTGCGAAGGCGCTCGTGCAAAGTCACGCGATTCTCGTTCACGACGAAGAAGAAGCGATGCGGCTGCTGAATGCGTACGCGCCGGAGCACCTCATTCTCGCCTGTGCGAATGCAGAAGCGCTCGCCGAAAAAGTGATCAACGCGGGCTCGGTATTCATCGGACCGTGGTCGCCGGAAAGTGCGGGCGATTATGCATCGGGCACGAATCATACGTTGCCGACGAACGGCTATGCGAAAGCGTGGAGCGGTGTTTCACTCGACAGCTTCGTGAAAAAAGTGACGTTCCAGCAGCTCACGCGCGACGGGCTGCAGCGTATCGGTTCCGCGGTGGAAACCATGGCCGATGCGGAAGGATTGTTCGCGCACAAAAATGCAGTTACCATCCGTTTGAATTCCTGAACCATGTTCGATCTACAATCTTTACTCCGCGAGAACATCCGCAAGCTTGTTCCGTATTCTTCCGCCCGCGACGAATTCAAAGGCGCTGCAGAAATCTTTCTCGACGCCAATGAAAGCAGCTTCGGCTCGCCGCTGAATGAAAATTTCAATCGCTATCCCGATCCGTTGCAACTGCAGCTGAAAGCAAAGATCAGCGGCGTCAAAGGCGTTCCGATAGAAAATATTTTCCTCGGCAACGGCAGCGACGAAGTGATCGACCTGCTGTACCGTGCTGTTTGCAGCCCCGGAGTCGACAACGTGGTGATTACGCCGCCGACTTACGGCATGTATGAAGTGAGCGCGAACATCAACGACGTTTTCGTGAAGAAGGTGCCGCTGCTGCCGGATTTTCAGCCGGACCTCGAAAGCATTTCGGAGATCGTTGACGAGCGGACGAAGATCATTTTCCTCTGTTCGCCGAATAACCCGACCGGTAATTCGCTGAACCGCGATGACGTCGAGATCGTGCTGAATAATTTCGATGGACTTGTCGTCGTGGATGAAGCGTACATCAATTATTCGCGGCAGAAAAGTTTCATCGCGGAGCTGACGGAATATCCGAATCTCATCGTGATGCAAACGCTGTCGAAAGCCTGGGGGCTGGCGGGATTGCGCGTGGGTATGGCGTTCGCTTCTGCGGAAATTGTTGCGGTGCTGAACAAGATCAAGCCGCCGTACAACATCAGTGAAGCGTCGCAACGTTTAGCGATGCAGGCGCTCGATAACGTGGCGCAGGTGAACGAGTGGATCAAGATCACCGTGCAGGAACGCGGGAAGCTTTCGAGTGCGCTGGCACCGTTGCCGGTCGTTCAGCACGTTTATCCTTCGGATGCGAATTTCCTGCTCGTGAAAGTGAGTGACGCCAAATCGACTTACGATCGTCTCGTTGCGCAGGGCATCATCGTGCGTGATCGTTCGAAGGTGACGTTGTGCGAAGGTTGTCTCCGCATTACGGTTGGAACGCCGGAAGAAAATCTGCGATTGCTCGACGCATTGAAAACCATTTCCTGAAATGAAAAAGAAAATCCTCTTCATCGATCGCGACGGAACGATCATCTGGGAACCGCCGGATACGTTCCAGGTCGACAGTTTCGAAAAGCTGCGTTTCCTTCCCGGCGCGATCAGCAACCTCCGGAAAATTGCGGAAGAGCTCGACTATGAGCTGGTGATGGTGACCAACCAGGACGGCCTCGGCACGGCGGCGTTCCAGCAGGCCGCG
>CAMLEF010000375.1 GCA_946478675.1 uncultured Flavobacteriales bacterium
GGCAATTTTGCCATGAAAGGCCCTGTGCATGTACATTAAAAAGCTTTCCCTGCTCCATTTCCGGAATTACGAAGAAGCCACCGTCGATTGCTCGGAGCGGATCAATTGCTTTACAGGCCTTAACGGCTCGGGAAAAACCAACCTGCTCGACGCCATCCATTACCTCTCGCTTTGTAAAAGCTTCCTGAACCCGGTCGACAGCCAGAATATCCGTTATGCCCAGCCGTTTTTCGTAGTGCAGGGGTTGTTCGATGACGGCAACGGGGGCGAAGACAATATTTTCTGTTCGGTGAAACGCGGCCAGCGCAAGGTCTTCAAGCGCAACGGCAAAGAGTACGACCGCCTTTCCGATCACATCGGGCTGTACCCGCTGGTAGCAGTTTCTCCTGCGGACAGCGTGCTGGTGACGGGCGGTTCCGAGGAGCGGCGCCGTTTCATGGATACGGTCATCTCGCAGTTCAACCGCCAGTACCTCGAACAGCTGATCGCTTACAACCGCATTCTTTCGCAACGGAATGCGCTGCTGAAGCAATTCGCGCAGGGCATGGCTGCCGACGACGGCACGCTGGAAGTGCTCGACCTGCAGCTGGAGCAATACGGCACGCCGGTGTTCATCGCGCGAAAAGCATTTATCCGCGAGCTGCTGCCGTTTTTCAGTGCGAATTATCGTCAGCTCAGCGGCGGGGCCGAAGACGTCGAGCTCGTGTATGAATCGAAGCTGCTGGATAAACCGCTGGCGCAATTGCTGAAAGAAAGTGTTGCGCGGGATAAAGTCCTCGGCCATACGTCCACCGGCATTCACAAAGACGATCTCGACTTTACGATCAGTGGCCATTCGCTCAAACGCAGCGGTTCGCAGGGACAGCAGAAAACATTCCTGATCGCGCTCAAGCTGGCGGAATATGTTTTTCTCGATCGCGCGAGCGGGAAAAAACCATTGCTGCTGCTCGACGATGTTCACGACAAGCTCGATGAAGAACGCGTGACGCGGCTCATGGATATCGTTTGCGGAAAAGCATTCGGCCAGCTGTTCATTACCGACACCGGCGCCGGACGCATGCACGAGCTCTTCGAAGGAAAAGGTTTGCCGTATCGTATGTTCAAGGTTGACGGAGGAAAGATCAATTAACAGTCGGCAGTCTGCAGTTGGCAATCATTTGTATCGCACCCTCGCACCTCCGCAACCCGCATCTCCGCATCATTTACCGCAGTTTGGCATGATTGTTTCTTTTCTCCTTCCCGGAATCCCGAATTTCATAGATTTGTCCAACCTTTAACCAAACGATAATGTTCAAGCGTTACCTTTTCCTTGCGGTGATTGCAGCTGGTGTTGCGAACTTCGCCCACGCACAATCTACGACTGCCAAATCCGGTACCGTTACGCCGACCTACAGCGGTCCGTCAGCGGCCGGTGATATGAAGCGCGACAAAGGCGATTTTGCCGGCGCCGTGACTGAATACACCAATGAGATTAACAAGATCGATGCGGAAGCGAAGCGCATCTTCAAGGTGAAAACGGATTACGATAAAATGTCCGAGTTCGATAAGATGAACCAGAACCAGGACGAAGTGAAGAAGAATTACACCGACTGGGCGAAGCTTTATTACGGTCGCGCGATGGCAAACATCGGCCTCGGTAAAAAAGCAGACGCGAAGCCGGACCTCGATATGGCGATCGGCCTCGACAACACGCTTGCCGATGCGTACTACCAGCGCGCGATGCTGACCAACACGAAAGAAACGAAAGACGCTTCCTGCGAAGACATGAGCCGCGCCGTTTCGCTCGGCAGTGAAAAAGCAAAAATCGCTTTCGACGACAATTTCTGCTGGAACACGGCAATGCAGCATTACAAAGAAGGCGCTTCGAAAGTAACGCTGCGCAAATACGAAGAAGCGATCCCCGAGCTCAACCTCGCCATCGCGATCTGCCCGGATTCGGGTGCGTATTATTCCAAGCGCGGCCAGGCTTACATGGGCCTCGGCAACAAAACCAAAGCGCTGGAAGATTTCTCGAAAGCAACGACGATCTCTCCGAACAACCCGGATGCCTTCTACCAGCTCGGCGTTTATTACTTCAACCAGGATGATTTCGACAAAGCGTTCGAAAATCTTTCCAAGGCAATCGACCTGAACCCGATGAACTACGATGCGTTCATGTACCGCGCACAATGCTGCGAGCGCCAGAACCGCATGACTTCTGCTGTGTACGATTATGGCCAGGCGATCTCGCTGCGCCCGCAGGACCCGGAAGCGTATTATCGCCGCGCGCTGATCGAGCGTGATCAGAAAGACATGATGAAAGCCTGCAAAGACTTCAGCAAAGCTTCTGCGCTCGGCAATACCGATGCCACCGGTTACCTCGGCGAATGCAAATAAGCTGACGCAACGACAAAAGAAAAACGCCTCCGCAACCCGGGGGCGTTTCTTTTTTGCAACCTCCTGTAAATCGAAGAGGCGTTATTCAACATTGAAAAAAATCCCGGGCCGGCTTCTTCGTCCGGTTGCCGGAAAGGACCGAAACGGAAGAACCAAGCCCGGTGACTTTTTAATCGTTGTAGCTGCGGCTGCGTGAGCGGGAACTGCTGCGACGGTTATTGCCCCAGCGCGCGAGACCACCGAGGTGACCGGCGCGGCGTGCTTCTTCGGAATCCCATTCGTGCGCGTTACCCGATTCGTGCGCTGCGTGTCCGCCCATAGAAGCGATGCGGCGCTGCTCACGGGAATTCATCGAAGCGAAACCGCGGCGGCTGGTGCCATTGCCGTTTCCGCCGCGCGAAGAGCCGCCACGCGAAGAACCGTTCGAAGATCCGCGCGAGGAACCGCCACGCGAAGAACTGCGTGAAGAACCGCCACGCGAGGAGGAGCTGCTGCGGCTGCTGCCGTTGCTGCCACCGCGACCACCATGGGAAGCGCGTCCGCCCATCGAGGCGATGCGACGCTGTTCATCACGGTCCATCGAAGCGAAGCCGCGACGGGAAGAGCCGCGACCGCTGCGTGAGCTGCGTCCGTCGCTTTCGTAATCGTCGTCTTCATCTTCGTAGCGATCGTAATCGTCGTCTTCATCGTACGAGCTGCCGCCGCGTGAAGAGGAAGCGTAACGGCCGCCGCGTTCCGAGCGTTCGTCTTCGCCGCGAATACGGCCGCTGCCGTACTGGTTGCCCCAGTGCGTGCCGCCGCCTTCGTATTCATCGTCTTCTTCATCGTCGTAGCTGCCGCGCGAAGAACGTCCGCGGCCTTCGTCTTCTTCATCGTCGTCGTCATCGTAACGATCGTCATTGTCATACGAGCTGCCGCGCGACGAAGTGAACTGGCCGTACTCGTCGCGTTCCTGGTCGCCGCCACGTCCGCGTCCGCGCGAGGAAGAAGATGAATAGTCATCGTCCTCTTCTTCGTCTTCGTAGCTGTCATAGTCGCGTCCGCGTCCGCCGTGCGAAGCGCGACCGCCCATCGATGAGATGCGGCGCTGTTCTTCACGGTCCATTGAAGCAAAGCCGCGGCGATCGTTCCTTCCGGAACCCGACGAGCTGCGTCTTGAATTTCTGCTGGAAGTTCTCATGAAACCCTCCTGTTTTTGGTTAGAAAAAATGATTGATAGTTAGCTTGAGCGTGCGCGGAAAAGATTTTCGTTGCTGAAAAATTTTTCGTTTGCACGATGAGGAATAAGGAAACCTTTATGCCAAATGCAGCAACTCATTTTTAAAATTCTTTAAAGCCTACGACAACAGTCGCTTAAAAATCCGCGCCGGAAAATTCTACAGCAGGAATTCTTTTCTCATTGTGTAAATGATGTTGTGGCGTGAGGTTTTTGTTACTCAGAATGCTTGTAGCAACGGAAATTCTCCAATGAAAAACTTCACAGGTGAGGTACCGTTTAATGTGAAGCGCCTGGTGCTAATGGAGAATATTGCTTTAACCACGGAAGAACACAGAGGTTGGCACAGAGGTCCACAGTGTTGCCTTGTCTTCCAATAACTGCAGCTCTTAACTTAAATGTAACTTTGTCTTTTATGGAGAACAAAGAAGAAGACGTTCAACAGCAGAAAGCGACGGAGATCACCACGGAGCAGCAGAAAGTGGCTGCGGCGGAAGAACGATCGTTCCTCGAAGGACCACGGTCGCGACCGAGCGAATTGCTTTTTATTCTTCGTGTGTTCTTCGAATTCCTCCGCGGTTTCCGGAAGCTGCATTTCGTCGGGCCCTGCGTAACGGTATTCGGATCGGCGCGCTTCAAAGAAGGGCATCGCTATTACGAGCTGGGCCGGCAGGTGGGCAAAGGCATTGCGCATCTCGGCTTTACCGTCATGACCGGCGGGGGGCCCGGCAT
>CAMLEF010000376.1 GCA_946478675.1 uncultured Flavobacteriales bacterium
ACACCGGGCACCAACATGTTCCATTTCCGAAAAGAGTTTCCTTCGATGGGCGTGGTCGACATTGCGGAATGCGGCAACAACCACGTGAACCGCCTCAACGGAAACGGCAGCATCGGTTCGTTCCTCATTGTTACAACGGATAATCTTTCCGGCATTGCAGTTTGTCATTTCCATCTCAGCGACATAACCGCGGTTACGACCTCACAGGATTACCTGCTGCTCAACGCCGTCGACGATTCGGTGGTGATCAATTCGTCGGTACCTGCGGGCATTTCATGGCCGGAGACTGATGCCAAAAAGTTCTTCTGCTATCCGAATCCCGCAGGCAACTTCGTGACGGTGCAAACGAATGCCGTCGCCGAACAGATCGAGATCTGCGACATGACCGGCCGCGTGTTGTTTACCGAAACACCGGAAAGCAAAAGCACGATCATCGATACCGCCGCTTTGTCGGATGGCATTTATCTCGTGCGTGTGCGCAGCGGCAATTCCGTCGCCACGCAAAAACTGACGATTACGCATTAACCTGCGTGACGATTCCCCGGCTGCAACAGGAGACCAGCCGAGGGAATTGTCCGCAGCGGCTTTCTTCAGGAGTACGCTCGCTTGATGCGGGCAACAGCATCCCGCCCGGCAAAGCGGGATGTTTTTTTGGGCGCCTGCGGCGGGGTGCGGGGTTGCGGGGGTTGCGGAGTTGCGAGGAATGCGTGTCGTTGCGGGCGGAAGTTGTATTTCTTCTTTGAGTAGAAGTGAAAACGATTTTGCCACAAAGGCACCAAGACACTAAGAAGCTAAAAACCTTCGTGCCTTTGTGTCTTCGTGGCGAAAAAAAGAATTTCTACCACTTATCGAAACATTCCAGCAATCGGTCTGCCGTTGCAAACCCTGGTGTGGCTTTTGCGTTGAAGAAAACAAACGCATCACTTTTTCTTCCACACAAAAAAAGCGACGCCATGAAAAAGCTCCTTCTCTCCCTCGCTGCGATCGGTCTCCTCTGCGGAGCGCAAAGCTGCGTAGTCGTTGCCGAAAAACACGACAACGGCCGTCATAACGGCTGGTACAAGAACCCGAACAACCCGCATCACCCGAACACGACCAACCCGGGCCAGTCGAAAGGCAAATCAAAATAAAAAAAACGCGCCCCATTGCTGAGACGCGTCGTTACTTTTCGCCCGGGTAAGTTCCGCCCGGCTGATGAATTACGAAATGCGTTCACGATTCCCATCCGCAACACGCACCCTGCACCTTCGCAACACTATTTGTTCTGCTCCGCAGGCACGAAAATCAGCGAGCCGGAATTGATGCAATAACGCTGGTAGGTGGGCGGGGGACCGTCGTCGAAAACATGCCCGAGATGGCCGCCGCATTTTTTGCAGGTCACTTCCGTGCGCGTCATGCCGTAGCTTGTGTCGCGGTGATAATCGCAGGTCGTGGAATCGAACGGCATCGTAAAGCTCGGCCAGCCGCAGCCCGAATCGAATTTCTCATTCGAAGAGAACAGCACCGTTCCGCAGGCCGCGCATTTGTAAACGCCTTCCTGGTGATTATCCCAATACGCGCCGGTAAACGCACGCTCCGTTCCTTTCTCGCGGAGAATATGATATTGTTCGGGCGTCAGCTCTTTCTTCCATTCCTCGTCGGTCTTCGTCAGTTTCGTCGTATCCATAACAGCATGTTTGGTCGTGTCGGCAGCAATCGCGTTCGCCGGAACCGTGTCCGGGCTGGTGCAGCCACCCAATAACACCAGGAAAATCGTCGTGTGAAGCAGCATGTTCATTGCGTTCTTTCCATCCATATACGGCTCCCGCCCCACGACGGATTGCGCTGCAAAGATCGGGAATGTTAAACCACGTTAAACGGTAAAACAGTCGGTCAGTTGTCGGTAGTCAGACTTTTGTTATAACCGAATGACCGACAACCGACCGACCGAATGACCGATTACCGTTTCCTGTTCAGGAGGATGTCGTACTTGCCGATGATCAGCATCGTGCCTTCCGACGTTTTGTTGAGATGGAGATTGGAGCCCGTGGCGTCGGAGAAACGATCGAGCGCGCTGCGGGTCACGTCGAAGCCGCTGACGTCACGGTCTTCGTTCTGCTGGTTGTACGCGACGTACACGTTGCCTTCGTTATCCTCGTCGTCTTTAGAGGGACGGGCGTCGAGCTTGCTCTTCATCCAACGCATCGCGAACTGTCCGAGCGAAAGACTTTCCTGGGAAGCAGGAGCAGCCGTCGTCGACGTTTCGGAATAATACACGTCGGAGAAATTCACGCCCGGCTCATACGTGCGTTTCAGCGGAGCGGCATTCGTGGAAGCGATCATATGCGGCGCATCGAACACGTGCTGCGCGGGCGGAAGCGTCGGCTTGATGTGCGGCGTTTTCGTCGCGAGCTGTGACGCGGAATTGTTTTGGTCGTTATGATTCGGAACAATCACCGGCGAAGCGTTCGTATCGGCATTCGGCGTAACGATGTGCTGCTGCGAATGATCATCCTTCGCGAGCTGTCCGCCGTTGTCCTTCAGATTTTCATTGCCCGGGCGCGACCACCAGAAAATAGCCACGAACAGCAGCACCGCAGCAGCGGCCGCAAATCGCAGGTCCGTCACCCACCAGAAAGCGCCGCGGTCTTTTTCCTTGCGGTACAGCGAAGCCTTCTCTTCGAAAACGATCGACGTGTCCGCCTGCAGCTTCGTTTTGCCGTAAAGCGTATACGCCGCTTGCTGCGCAGGATTCTTCGCGAGATAATCGTTCAGCGCTTTTTCTTCCGCCGCATTCAGCTGGCCATCCACGCTTGCCGCCGCAATCGCATCGAAATTTTCATTCGTCACAACCACTAGCTCACGGCGAAGCGAAGCCTTGTCTTCAAAAACAATCGTCGTATCCGGCTGCAGCTTCGTGGCGGAGAAAAGGTCGAGTTCCGCTTTCAGTTCCGGGTGCGCCGCCACAAACGCTTCAAATTGCGCCAGCGTTTCACCCGGCAATTCGCCGTCGGTGAACGCAACCGCATATTCCGCAAAATTCGTTTCGTTGATCAGCGTCGCTTTCTTCAGCGAAGCTTTGTCTTCGAAAACGATGTCGGTCTCCGGCGTCAGGATCGTTTGACGCAGCAAATCCAGCTCCGCCTTTTTCGACGGATGCGTAGACAGGTAATTCTCCAGCTGCGCCTGCTCGTCCGCCGACAACGTTCCTTCGATCGCGCCGACGATATATTCTTCGTAATTCGAATCGTTGATGCCGCTGGACGGCTCCACCGTTTTCTTCAGCGCATCTTTCGCATCGAAACGCACGTGCGCATCCGGATCAAAGGAAACCGCATCGTAGCTCTCGAACACGTCACGCAGATCCGGGTGCAGCTCGAGAAACGCAAACAACTCCCCGGCCTGCCCATCGGACAGGTTACCCTCGTAGTAGTCGAGGAACCAGGCTTCACAGTTGTTGCGGTTGATCTTCATTTTAATTTTTTATTCACACGGCATCTGCCGTGAGTCGGGGTCGACCAGTGGTCGACCCCTATTAAACTACCTTTTCAATCGATCCGATATAATTTTTCAAAAACGTCCGCGCACGGAAAATATAAACTTTCACCTGCGACTCGCTCAGTCCCGCAATCTCACCGATCTCTTCGTAGCTGTAGCCTTCGTAATCGCGCAGCAGCACGACGGAACGCTGGATCTCGGGCAATTTATTCAGGGCTTCGTTCAGAATTTCTTTCAGGTCGCTGTACTGGCGGTTATGCGACACCGCGATCATCGGGGCTTCTTCCATGCTGCCCTGCCGCTTGTCCTTGCGCAGCGCGTCGATCATCGTGCGATAGGCGGTCGTAAACATGTACGACTTCGCGTTCTTCGCTTCGGTCTCCGACACTTTCAGCCAGAGTTTTTCGTAGGTATCCTGCACGATGTCCTTCGCCTTGTCTTTATCCTTCACATTCTTCAGGATAAACCGGTAAAGGCTATCGGCATACAGGTCCACGCAGCGGTTGTATTCTTCAGCGGTCATTGGTCAGTGGTGTGCAATCCGATCATAAGACGGGCTGCTGCAGCACGAAGTTACAGCATACGGAGAAAAAGGCGAATTCCTGCTGAATATCAAGCAATTAAAACACAAATCTGCCGGTTCGGGCGGAGTCCTCTGCTTGTCCGGGCGGAGTTCCCCTGCTTGTTCGAGCGGAGTCGAGAACCATTTCATCAAAGCACTCCATCCGATTTTAAATTGCTATTTGGCGGGCTGCTGCGCACCGGGCTATCCGCTGCAAGTCCTCGCCCTCCGGGACTCCGGGCTTTCCGCTCCTATCCCT
>CAMLEF010000377.1 GCA_946478675.1 uncultured Flavobacteriales bacterium
CAGCCAGAACGGGCATGATGTTCCGGTTGACCGGATACGCTCACGTTATGTGCGTTCGCTCGATTTACTTTTTCCTGCGGCGCAGCTGGCCTATCAGGCGTACTTCTTCGATAATTCCGGAGAATCGAGCCGGCTGTTCGCGCATTTTAAGGTTGAGCATGGAAAGAAAAGCTGGGACCCGATTAATACTGCCGAGCTTCCGGAATGGTTCCTGGAATATTATTTCGAAAAGGTTTCCGGCGATACGATTTGATCGCCCATTCTTCTTGCAAAAAGCTCCTTCCCGCATTTGTGAAAATCTAACACACTTCACATCTTAACGGAAAGCTCCGATTCCTATCTTTGAAACGATCTCACTTAACCGACACTATGGCCTCTGAAAGCACCCCTAAAAAGAAAAAAAGCCTGTTGCGCCGCATCCTTAAATGGTCCGGCATTACGTTGCTGCTGCTCATCATCATGGCGATCATCCTGCCGTTCCTGTTCAAGGATAAGCTGATCGCGCTGGCGAAAGAAGAGGTGAACAAAAACCTTAATGCAACAGTAACCTGGGGTGATTTCGATCTTTCGCTCCTGAGCAGCTTCCCGAGCTTCCGCTTTACGATCAAAGACGTGAAAGTGATCGGTCAAGAAGCGTTTGCAAAAGATACGCTCGCCAGTCTTCCGGAACTGAAGCTGGACCTCGACCTGATGAGCGTGATCAAAGGCGATCAGTATAAAGTGAATTCCATCTCGCTCGACAAACCGCGCATTATGGCGAAAGTGCTGTTCGACGGCAAAGCGAACTGGGACATCACCAAACCCGACACGACGGCAAAAACGCCGGAAGCCGCTTCGGCGCCGACGAAGTTCAAGCTCACGCTGAATAATCTCAATATCAATCACGGTTATATCGTGTACGACGATGCGACACTGCCGATGAAGGCGGTGCTCGACGATATGAATTACACGCTGAAAGGCGATTTCACGCAGGATAATTTCGTCATGCAAAACGACATGGAGATCGGCAAGATGACCGTGGATTACGACGGCATGACCTATCTCAGCAAGGTGAAAACGAAAGTGGATGCCGACCTCGACATGGACATGGTGCATTGGAAATTCACGTTCAAGGACAATGAATTCAACCTGAACGAACTGGCGTTCGGCCTCGACGGTTTCTTCGCAATGCCGGGTGAGGATTACGACATGGACCTGAAGTTTAAAGCGAAGCAGAGTGAATTCAAGAGTTTCCTGTCGCTCATCCCGGGCGCGTACACGGCGGATTTTGCCAACGTAAAAACTTCCGGCAAGCTGGCGTTCGACGGATTCCTGAAAGGCCTGTACAGCGAGAAACAAAACAAGATGCCGGGCTTCGGTCTCAACCTGCAGATCAACGACGGCTTCGTGCAGTATCCTTCCGTTCCGAAAGCGATTTCCGCCATCAACATCGATTGTAAAATTGACGACGCTTCCGGTGTTCCCGATGCGACGAAGATCGACGTGAACAAATTCCACATGGATTTCGGCGGCAACCCGATCGATGCGGCGCTGCACGTGGCGACTCCCGTTTCCGATGCGAACCTCGACGGCTGGCTGAAATGCAACCTCAATCTCGCAACGCTGAAAGACGTGATGCCGCTGGAAAAAGACGACCAGCTCAATGGTAAGATCGCTGCCGACGTGAAGATGAAAGGCCGCATGTCGCAGATCGAAAAAGAACAGTACGACCAGTTCCAGTGCAGCGGCACCATCGGCGTAGCGGAGATGCTTTACAAATCGAACAGCCTGCCGTACGACGTTACGGTGAGCACGATGAAGCTCGCTTTCACGCCGAAGTTCGTAGAGCTTTCGAAATTCGACGGCAAGCTCGGCAAGAACGACATTCACGCCAACGGCCGCATCGACAACCTGATGACGTACCTCTTCAAGGATTCGCTGCTGAAAGGAAACTTCACGATGAATTCTTCGATGATGGACCTCAACCAATTTATGGGTGACGAAGAAACGGCGTCGCAGCCTGCAGCGGCAGACACTTCATCGATGTCGGTGATCGAAGTGCCGGGCAACATCGACTTCACGCTGTCGTCGTCGATCACGAAACTTATTTACGACGACATCAACATGGACAACGTGGCCGGCGCGATCATCATCCGCAATAAAACGGTGTCGCTTGACGGATTGAAGATGAGCCTGCTTGGCGGCAACATGCGCATGGGCGGCACGTACAACACGGCGAACCCGCAGGTGCCGAAAGTGCATTTCAATCTCGACATCGCGGATTTCGACATGCAGCAAACGTTCAAAACGTTCAACACCGTGAAGCAGCTGGTGCCGGTGAGCAAGAATGCCAACGGCAGATTCTCGACGACGATCGATTACACCAGCGATCTCGATGCGGCGATGATGCCGGTACTGAAAACGATGAACGGCGCGGGCACGCTGCAAACGAAGCAGGTGATTGTCGACGGTTTCGAGCCGATGAAGAAACTGGACGAAGCGCTCAAGCTGAACAAATTCAAAAAGATCACGCTGCAGGACCTCAATATCAAATACAAGATCGAGAACGGTTGTGTGACGACGGAGCCGTTCGATTTCAAAGTCGGCAACAACACGGCGAAGATGGGCGGTTCCACCTGCCTCGACCAGACGATCAATTATGTGATGGACGTGGCGATCCCGCGTTCGGAATTCGGCCCGGCCAACTCGGCGCTCGACGGCATGGTGTCGTCGGCAACGGCGAAAGGAATCCCGGTGAAGCTGGGTGATGTCGTGAACGTGAAAGCGCTCTTCGGCGGAACGGTGACGAACCCGACGGTGAAAACCAACCTGAAAGAAGCGGCCGGCGACATGATGAACGATCTCAAGCAAACTGCTATCGACACGGCAAAAGCGATCGTTCACCAGCAGATCCAGAATGCGACGGATGAAGCGTGCAAGCAGGCGCAGGCACAGCTCGACCAGGCGACAAAAAATGCCGCATCGCTCCGCGACCAGGCTTATAAAGCTGCAGACGATGCGAAAGCCGCCGCGATGAAACAGGCCGACGATCTCGAGAAAAAAGGCGGCAACCCGCTGGAGAAAGCTGCCAACAAAACCGCCGCGAAAGCCATCCGCGACAAAGCGGAAAAAACCAACAAAGACGCGAAAGCTGCGGCCGACAACACCTACAATTCTTCAGTCGCCAAAGCGCAGGCGGAGAAGGATGCGAAGTGTAAATAATTTGCCGGTATGCCAATTTGCGGATATGCCGATGCGCTCCTTCTATCCCGTATTTAAACAGGTGCGTGGGGCTTTTGAGGGAATTGGCACATCAGCATATTGGCATATCAGCACATTGCCCTGTACCAAATTGGCATAAGTTTCGTTATAGAAGCGTAAGCACCAACTATGAAAGCGGTCCATTTTACGAAACTCCTCCTGCTGGCCCTGTTGCTCGGCGCACCGGTTCTGACGTTTGCACAGGACGACGACGATAAGAAGTCTTCGCCCTGCGCTGCGCCCGACGACGAGGAAGCGAAAAAGAATTTCGAGAAATCGAAAGACAGGAAGAAATACGATTGGAACGAGCGGAAAGCATTGCTCGAAAAAGTGCTCGACGCCGAACCGAACTGGGCGGAAGCGAATCTTGCCTACGCCAAAATGATCATGAACAAGGCGAAGGCGGACGGCAACGAAGGCACGTATCCTGCGGCCATTCCTTACCTGAAAGCGGCGGTCGACAATTGCCCGGAGATTGGCGCGGAACCTTTTTACCAGCTCGGCGCGCAGTATTACCTGCAGGAAGATTATCCCAACGCGATCACGTATCTCACGAAATACATCAACTACGAAGCCGACGATCCGAAGAAGCTCGGGGAGAATTACGAGTTCTTCTCCGGCCAGGCGCAGGAAATGATCCGCTGGGCAAAATTTTACGTCGAGGTGAAAAAGAACACGCACCCGTTCAACCCGGTGCCGGTGAAAAATATTTCGACCGATAAAGACGAATACCTCGCGATCGTTTCGCCGGATAATACGCTCGCGCTGTATGTGCGCCGTTTGCCGATCAACCAGATGGACCGTGCATGGGCTTCGCAATCGTACACGGAAGTGTTTACGCAAAGCCAGCGACAGCAGAACGGCGAATTCAACGGCGGCGAGCGCATGGATGATCCGTTCAACAAAAATCCGAACGAAGGTTCCGCTACGCTGACGATCGACAACAAGCATTTGTTCTACACGATCACGAAAGACGGTACCGATGGCCCGAACACGGACATCTACACGTCGGATTTCATAGACGGCGTCTGGACACCGG
>CAMLEF010000378.1 GCA_946478675.1 uncultured Flavobacteriales bacterium
CTTGACAGCTCAACGGTGCAGAACCCGACGTACACGTTCCCGAATGATAACCCGGGCTGTTACGACGTGGTGCTCGTGGCGAACAACGCGGCAAACTGTCCTGATATCGATACGCTTCGTGTGTGCATTGATCCGGCATACGTGATCTATTTCCCGAATGCATTCACACCGGACGGTGACGGCTTAAACGACGGTTTCGTTGGCATAGGCGTCGGCATTGACAAATACGAGATGTGGGTGTTTGACCGCTGGGGCAACCTGCTTTATTACACGGACGACATCAACAAACCCTGGAACGGGAAAGTGCAGAACAAGAGCGATGAAGTTTGCCAGGAGGATGTGTATGTGTGGAAAGCGAACGTGGTGGATGTGTTCGGCAAGAAGCACAAGTTCATCGGGCACGTGACGTTGATTAAATAGTCAGGAGTTTGGAGTCGGGAGTTCGGAGAGTTCGGTGCTATAGAGCAACAGTTGCGTAAACCACAAAGGGACACCGAGGTTCTCACAGAGGGCACGGTGTTTTCTTCTCTGTGTTTCTCTGTGAATGACCTCTGTGAACACTGTGGTAAAACGCCGGAGCGTTCCTGGAAATTCCGGTCGGTTCTTTTTAGCCGGGATTGCAGCAGAAAGCCCACAGCGTGCGTTGAGTTTTGCGCGCTGCAAAGCGAGGACTTGCAGCGGAGAGCCCGACAACTGCTTCATTGAAACTACTGTTGCTTCTGCTCCGAAAATCTTTACGCTTTCTAAATCGTTCTTCACTTACGAGACGACGACTTTACTTGCACCTCACTTCTGACTTTTCGCTATTTTTGAAGCATGACAACGACGCGCACTCTCGTGATGAATCCCCGGCAGGTGGGCCAGCGCCTGAACCGTCTGGCGTGGCAGGTGTATGAACAATGCTCCGAAGAAAACGAGATCGTGGTGGCGGGAATTGCCGACAACGGTTATCGCCTCGCGGAAAAGATCACGACGATCCTGCGCGGCATCTCGCCGATCCGGGTTTCGCTCGCAAAGCTGGTCATCGATAAAGACAACCCGATCGGGAACGTCAGCATGCAGGGACTCGACGTGAGCGCGCTCGAAGGAAAAACGGTGATCGTGATCGACGACGTTTCCAACTCCGGCCGCACGCTGATGTACGGCGTCAATTTCTTCCTCGAATTTTCCGTCAAGTCGATCCACACGCTCGTGCTCGTCGACCGCGACCACAACCGCTTCCCGGTGAAAACGAATTTCGTCGGGCTCTCGCTCGCCACCACGCTGCAGGAGCATATCTCCGTTGAAGTTTCCGCCAATGGCGACGATTTCGTTTACCTCGATTGATTCCGATCCGTAACCTTTCACGGCGGTTGAACGTCTCAGCCGCAAAACCAATCATGCGCCGACTTTTCCTTTTTCTCCTGCTCGCGCTGCCGGCTTTTGTTTCGGCAGAAAACAGTTTCACGCGCCATCCGCAATTGGATGCGTACCTCGACAAGGGTGATTATTTTGAATTCGCACGAGCGTACCGCCAGCAGATTCATTCTTCCGATGCGATCACAACGTCGGAGCTCTATTACGCGGCGTATTACGAATCGCTGTTCGGCAATGCGGAAACTTCGAACAGCTGCATCGATAAAGTCGTTGCGGGAAACGTTTCCGATTCCATTGCGGCGAAGCTGCTGCAGCTGAAACTGCAAAACTGTTTTCGCATTTTCCAATATGCAAAAGCGGATTCGGTGTGCACGCAGCTGACGTTCCGTTACGCGTCCGTGATCAGCGCGTCCGACATGGCCGACATCAAAAACACGGGCGACCTGACGAAGGCGCTGCGCGACGTGCCGCCGCAAACGATGGAACGCAACGGCGATCTCGAGCTGCATTTCAAACGCGACATCGCCAACCTGCTGCGCGTGCCGGTTTCCGTCAATGGCAAAGAAGGAAAGTTCATCGTCGACACCGGCGCTAATCTTTCTACGATTTCCGAATCGGGAGCGAAACGCATGGGCGTGCAACCGATCGATGCGACGTTCGGCGTGGTTTCTTCTTCGAAATCGTCCGTCGATGCCAAGCTGGGGCTGGCGAAAGAAATCCGGCTCGGCAACGTGACGTTTCATAATGTGATTTTCATCGTGCTGCCGGATGCGTCGCTGCGTTTTGCCGGCGGCTTGTACAAGATCAAAGGCATCATCGGTTTACCGGTGATCGCGCAGCTCGGCGAAATCCAGGTGAATGCGAAAGGAACGATCCGTTCGCCGGTGCAGCAATCGGATTACAGCGGCGAGCGTAACCTCGGCATGATGGGCAACACACCGATTGCGGAAGTCGAATTCTACGGGCAGCCGCACACTTACATCTTCGACACCGGCGCGGGCACGTCCGTCTTCAGCAAAAATTTCCAGGCGCAGTACAACGATTCGCTGCAAAACATCGTCGAGAAAAGCAGTCGCGTGGGCGGTGCGGGCGGCGTGCAGGAGATCCGCGTGATCCGCATCAAAAACCTGCATTATAAATTCGGCGGACAATCGGGATTGCTCAAGAGCGGCATGATCCAGCTCAACGGCTCCAGCGAAGCGATCAACGCGTATTACGGAATTGTCGGCGAAGATATTTTCCGGCAGTGGGATACGATGACGATCAACTTTGCGAAAGGGTTCGTCACGTTCAAATAACGTAGCCGTTACGGTTTTATTTTCGCGAGCACCGCCAGCATTTTCTTGCCGCGCGATTTTATTCCCGGCGATCCTTCTTCCATCAGGCTTTCGATCAGCTCGCGCACTTCGCGTTTCAGCTCCGGCTCGCGCTTCACGATATTGACGAGCACCGTCATCGCGAACACGCGTACGGCGATCGGCGTTTCTGTTTTCTGCACGAAGGAAAAGCAGGTGTCGACGAGACTGCCGAGATACTTTTCGGGAATTTCTATCTCCTGCAGCAATCGCATCGTATTGCGCAAAACGGCGTTGTGAAGTCCCGGCTTTTCAAGGTTGCGCAGCAGCTTCCCGAGATGCGGCAACACGAGCTCCGGGTGACGTTCGACGCAAAGGCTCAGCGGCCACGATGCACGTTGCGTCACGCGGTATTTGCCGTTCAGGAAAACGTCGACGAGCTGCGCAAAACGTTTTTTGTCGTCGCCCACCCAATTGACAATCGCCGTGGTATGGCTTTTGGAATGCTCTTCGAGAATAAATTCCCGTAAATTCATGCTGTCAATTTTCCGCCAAGATACGAGCATGCTCCCGAAACGGAATTTCCTGCTGATCGTTTTCCTGTTGCTGCTGGCGCCTGCCTTCGCGCAAACCGCCTACCCGCTGCCGAAACGCGTTGCCGTCGACAACATCGGGCCTTCGATGCCGAACTCTTCGCGCAACGAAGAAAATCCGCAATCGCTTTTCCAGAATTACACGGCGAACTTCCACCCGATCGGCTGGTCGAATGACGGGAAAGCGGCGTACATGATCTGGTCGGAGAATGAAATGGAGTCGACGTTCGGCGTGGTCGTGTACGATGCCGTGAAAGATACCATCGCGGGAAAATGGTTCGAGAACATGGGCGACAATATTTATCTCGAAGAAGAACAGATTCCCGTTTTCTGGAGCCGCGACAAGGACAGTATCGTTCCGCTGCTCACTCGTTTTCATATCATCGCAGCGGATTCCATCGTTTACAAAGATTTCCCGGCGACGTTCGGCCTTTACACGTACACGATGGAATACATGATGCACACTTCGCCTTACGACGATCATTTCTACGATCGCATCGACGGCGATTGCATTACCGTGATCAGCGGTGTCAACAGCGCTTCTGCTTCTGCAAAAATTTCCTGGAGCGGTTTTTACGACGTCAACATTCAGCCCGGCGGATTGTGGGTGAGCCCCGATGGGAAATACGCGCTCGCCGTGATCGTAACGGAAAGCGGCGGACAACACGGCGCTATGCCTCCGCACCTCATCAGCTACGAAGTGCGTGCGTTTCCCATGCTGATGAAATAACAGTTACTTCACCGCCGTCACACCGATCTCCACGTGTGCGCCTTTGGGCAGCGCGGCGACCTGCACCGTTTCTCGCGCGGGATAAGGCCCTTTCCCGAAAAACTGCGCGTACGTTTCGTTCACCGTTTTAAAATCGTTGAGATCCGTCAGGTAAATGGTCGTTTTCGCGATGTCGTTCATCGTCATGCCGGAAGAAGCGAGGATCGCGCGGATGTTCAACAATGCACGTTTCGTTTCCGTTGCGATGTCTGTCGTGTCGAGCTTTCCTGTGGCGGGATCGATGCCGACCTGCCCGGAA
>CAMLEF010000379.1 GCA_946478675.1 uncultured Flavobacteriales bacterium
GTCCACGAGGTAAAAGCTCCGGCAGTAACCGTTGTCGATGTAAAAAAGTGATTCGCAGACTTCGCCTTCATACAGCAGGTATTCGCCTTTTTTGAAATGTTTTTCCTGTAAAGCCGGTTGCAGGTTGTTCCGGCTTTCTTCGGAAAGAGGAGAGAGGGAATGAAGGAACTTCAACAGGTTTTCCATGATGAAGTGATGCGACTGAACAAGTTTGACCCGGAGAGAAGGGCTTCAATCATTTGAAAAAAATGTGCGGACGAAGGGACTCGAACCCATACGCCTTGCGGCACCAGATCCTAAGTCTGGCTCGGCTACCAATTACGACACGTCCGCTTAAAAATATTGCGGCGTGGCTACCTTTTGATAGCTATCGGGATACGACACGTCCGCGTGAAAAGAACAGGACTGTAAAGATGAGTAAAATTTACGCTTTACAGAACAACGTCACCCGCTCCGCGAAAATATGCGGCTGCTCGAATTGCAGGTAATGGCCGCAATCCGGAAGCACAGTGACGTCAGGATTCCTGATTTTCTTTTTCGCTTCTTCCGCCACGTTGTCGATCGTCATGGACGGATGGATCCATTTGTTCGGGATGAGGCGATCGTACTGTCCGTACAGCACCAGCGTCTTTTGCGTGAGCTGCGGAAGAAACGCATTCACCGGTTCCTGCAGCATGCCTTTGATCGATCGCAGCGTCGTTTCGCTGAATTCGGGAAAACGTTCCGACTGCTGCGTGAGATGTTCCTGCGCCAGCTCGCGCACACGTTCGGGCGTCATCGCGAATTGCGGCTGGTAGGAGAGGAGCAGCTGCGCCGCATCGATCGGTGCGCGGTAAATGAATTCGCTGCCTTGCAGGATCTGCTGCGCTTCGGCCGGCGTGAACGTTTCAATTCCCGCTGCGGAAACAAGCACGAGCTTCCTGACCACTGCGGAAAGCTGCAGCGAAAGGATCACGCTGAGCTGTCCGCCCATCGAATGTCCGATCAGCGTGAGCTCGCGCAGCTGCAGCGCTTCGATGCATTCACGGATCACTTTTGCATAAAAGCTCATCGTGAAATCGCCGCGCACTTTCCACGATTGCCCGTGCCCCGGCAGGTCGATGGCAATGCAGCGGAAATCTTTTTGCAGCGACGTGATCGCATACTTCCACACGCCCGCATTGATCGAAAGACCGTGAATGAAAAACAGCACCGGCTTTTTTCCGCCGGGCTCGCTGTCGTAAAGGGTGATCTTTCCGCACGAGGTTTCCGCTTGCATCGACTTCATGGTTTAAAATTACCAAATACCATCATCTTCGTGCTGTTGTGTCCGGATGAGAAAATTGTTTTTGCCACTAAGGCACAAAGACACAAAGGGTTTATCAAGCGCGTTGAATTGTTGTTCTGTTTTTCTTCGTGCCTTCGTGTCTTGGTGGCAAAGTTTCATTTTCGCCACAAAGCCACAACGGCCTTATTCATGCGTGTTGAATTGTGTTCTGCTTTTTCTTTGTGCCTTCGTGTCTTAGTGGCAATTTTTTTTCGCCATACGAAGTTTGCTGAACATATCAGCGAAACGCAAACACCTCCTATTGCAATTCCGTAATTTTACTTCATGGACGATCAGCAACCGAACGAAGGGCAGGAGCCGAAACGCGTGCGCCGTGTGCGTTACAAAGGCACGCATCCGAAAGCGTACAAGGAAAAATACAAAGAGCTCAATCCTGGAAAATACGCAGGCGATGTCGCGAAGGTGATGGCGCAGGGAAAAACACCGGCCGGCATGCACCGTTCCATTTGCGTCGATGAGATCATGGAATTTCTGCAGGTACAACCCGGCCAGGTCGGATTGGATGCGACGCTCGGTTACGGCGGACACAGCGCGGAAATCCTGAAGCGTTTGTCGCCCGGCGGAAAACTCTTCGCAACCGACGTCGACCCGATCGAATTGCCGCGCACGAAAGAACGTTTGAACGCAATGGGTTTCGGCGACGACGTGCTCTTCATCCGCAAGATGAATTTTTCGCACATCGATCAAATCGTCGCGGAAGCAGGACTGCTGCATTTCGTGCTGGCCGATCTTGGCGTTTCGTCGATGCAGATTGATAATCCCGATCGCGGTTTTTCGTTCAAGATCGAAGGCCCGCTCGATCTGCGCCTCAATCCGAAAAGCGGGAAGCCGGCGTCGGAATTGCTGAAGCAGGTTTCAGCAGAAGAGCTCGAAGCGATCTTCTTTGAAAACTCCGACGAGCCTTACGCTGCTGCCATCGCGAAAGCAGTAATTAAAAACATCGCGAAGAAAAATCCCGTCGCCACGACTACGCAGTTGCGCGAGATTATTGCCGAAACGTTAGCATCTCTTCCTGCAGAAACGCGCAAGGAGGAAATCAAAAAATCCTGCCAGCGTTGTTTCCAGGCGCTGCGCATCGCCGTCAACGATGAGTTCGGCGTGCTCGATAAATTTCTGCGCAAGCTTTCCGGAGCGCTGGCCCCGGGCGGACGCGTCGCGATCCTCACGTTTCATTCCGGCGAAGATCGTCGCGTGAAAAAATCCTTCCAGCAATTTTTCCGCGAAGGCATCTACAGTGCGATCGCCGATGAGCCCATCCGTCCTTCCGCCGAAGAATGCCACGCCAATCCCCGCGCAAAATCTGCAAAGCTGCGCTGGGCGATCAAAGCGTAAGTCGCCTGTAATTGTTTACGTTCTAAAATGCCACATCCCGGCGGTAGGGCGCCGGGATGCAGACAACAAGCAAACAAACAAAAAGGCAACATGCGCGGTATCACATGCCGCAGGAAAATTTTTAGTCGCGGTCTTTCAACCATTTCGCGACAGCAGGCGCCAGTTCTTTCTGCGAACGGCCGCCGACGAATACGCCGATGTGCCCGCCCGGGAATTTGTAGAGCTCATTGTCTTTCGAGCCGATGTGATCGTTCAGCGGGATCGTGGCTGCCGGCGGAACGAGATGATCTTCTGCGGCGTAAATGTTGAGCACCGGCATCGTCACGTTCTTCAGGCTGACTTTTTTACCGCCGACTTCAAGCTCGCCTTTGATGAGCTTGTTGTCCTGGTAAAGATCTTTCATGAACTGGCGGAAGCATTCGCCGCTCTGGTTCGGGCTGTCGTTGATCCATTTCTCCATGCGCAGGAAGTTGAGCATCTTGTCTTTTTCCTGCATGAGGTCGACAACGCCCATGTATTTGTTCACGCGCATCATCGGCTTCAGCATCGAGAAACCGTTGTTGAGGAATTCGCCCGGAACCGTTCCGTACGTATCCACGAGGCGATCGAAGTTCATGTCTTTCGACCAGCGGAACAGCAGTCCGTCATTCGTGGAGAAATCGACCGGCGTTACGAAAGCAACGAGGTTTTTGATCTTCTCCGGGTGCAGCGCCGAATAGATAATGCTCAGCGTGCCGCCCTGGCAGATGCCCGCGAGGTTCACTTTCTCCACGCCGTTGTTCTTGCGAACGAAATCGACGATACTGTCGAGGAACCAGTTCACGTAATCATCCATCGTCACGTCCTTGTCGGCGCGCGTCGGGTAGCCCCAGTCGATGATGTAAATGTCGAGACCTTGCTCGAGCAGGTTCTTGATGAAGCTGCGGTCGGGCTGCAGGTCGAGCATGTCGTGGCGGTTCACCAGCGCATACGAAATCACAATCGGTGTTTTGTATTTCGCCGGCGTGCTGCGGGTGTAGCGGTACAGCTTCACCTTGTCGACTTTGTACACGAGCTCTTTCGGCGTGGTTGCTACGTCCACTTCGTCGATCTGGACGAGGTTGCTGTAGCCGTTCACCATCTTCGTGCCGGTCTGCGCGAGTTCCTTGAGGATGTTGTCGTTTGCCATGAGCGTGAGAAAAAAAGCGGAGTCGGAGGTGCAGCGTTCAGAGATTTTCCATGAGGAAAGTCCGGACGCCTGATCCCCGACTCCATTTATGAATTAAGCCGTAGCGGTTTTCTTTTTGGAAGTCTTCGCTTCTTTTGCGGGCTCTTCGGACGTTTCGCCGAGCTGCTTCTCGAGTGCGTGAACACGCTTGCGCAGTTCGTAGATCGTCGTGTAAAGCTCATCGGCTTCGCTGCGGAGAACAACCGGCAGCGGCTGGAGTACCATTTCACCGATCTTCTCGGAACGCTGCTTGATCTCGAGGCTGAGGTCGAGCAGTTCGCCCTGCGTTTTCGAGTAAGCGTCGCTGCGGAACAGGTTGATGAACGCTTCTTCGTTTTTCGCTACCCACGCCTGGAACACCTGCTGCATGTTGCTGAGGTCGCCGCCTTTTTTCAGCTGGTCGGC
>CAMLEF010000380.1 GCA_946478675.1 uncultured Flavobacteriales bacterium
CACCGGCCATTCCGAAGTATTTTTCCGCGAGACCACCGGCATGGATCCGGATACGGTGGAGCCGAAGCTTTGGGTGAATTACACGCGCATCACGCTCGTGAATAAGCACGAAGAAGAACGCCTCACGATCGACCTCGATCTCGAAGTGAAGAGCGGGGAAGAGGCGGCCGATTTCAGCGGGCTGGTGATCGTGGAGGCGAAACAATCCAAGCCGACGGACACGGCATTCGTCAAGTTGCTCAAGCAACAGCACATCCGCGAAGGCGGCACCAGCAAATACTGCATCGCCGTGAGCAAGCTTGTGCCGGAGATCAAAAAGAACAATTTCAAAGAAGCGCTATTATCCATCGACAAAATCATCAATGAAACGAATCACCCTGCTTAAGTTCCTGCTGCCCCTTTTCCTGTTGCTTGCACCGGCCCCCGCACTGATCGCCCAAACGCAAAGTGATAACGGCACGTCCGGTCTTTCCCTCAACGGTGAAGAAGACAAGAAGGATAAAAAGAAAAATAAAGACGACGGGAAAGAAGACCAGACGGATGCAGAGTTCTTTTCGTTCAACATTGAAAAATTTTCTTTCGCATTCTTTGCCCGGCTCCTGATCAACCTCGTTTCGGTGGCCGTGCTCATCCAGCTCATTTACCTGCCGGTGTATCGTCGCCGCGACCAGCTGTTCACGTTCTATATGTTCAACCTGACGATCTTCATCATCACGTTCCTGCTGAACAAAAAAGACAGCGCGTTTTCTTCCGGCGCGGCGTTCGGTCTCTTCGCCGTGTTCTCGTTGCTGCGTTACCGTACGGAAGATATTTCGGCGCGCGACATGACGTACCTCTTCGGTGTGATTGCGCTCGGGCTGATCAGCTCGGTGAACCGCGGCAACATTGTCGAGATCTCCGTGATCAACGCAATCATCCTGCTGGCGGCGTTCATCCTCGACGGCAACGTGCTGATGAAAACCGAATTCATCAAGACGATCCAGTACGAGAACATTGAGATGATCAAGCCGGAAAATCACCAGCTGCTGATGGAAGACCTGCGAAAGCGCACGGGCCTCAACGTGCATAAAGTCAGCATCGGCCGCATCGATTTCCTGCGCGATACCGCATCGATCAAGATCTATTATTACGAAAACAATAACCAGGACGCATGAAGTATTTCCGCTTTCTCCTGATCCTTCCGTTCTTCCTGCTCGCCCGCCCCGCTGTTGCCCAGACGCAGGATTTCGGATCATGGATGACGTTCAGCATCAACAAGGGGATCGTCGGCAATCTTGAATTCAACTTCGACCAGGAATTCCGCCTGCGGAATAATCTTACGGACGTCAATCTTCTCTATACCAACTTCGGTCTCTCCTACAAATTCACGAAGTGGTTCCGTGTCGCGGCGATCTACCGTTTCATCGACAAGCATAAAGAAACGGGCGAGTGGGGATTGCGAAACCGTTTTATGCAGGATTTTGTCTTCAAAGTCAAGCCCGGGCATTTCAGCATCGGTTACCGCGCGCGCTTCCAGGAAGAGTTGCGCGGCTACGGTTACGGCAGCGATTACGGCAACGTTCCCGAAGTATTCATGCGCAACCTGCTCAAAGTTTCGTACAAGCTGAACGACCACTTCTCGCCCTACGCCGGCGCGGAATTACGCTGGCAGCTGCAGAACCCGCGCATGCCCTACGGCGACGGTTTCGACCGTACGCGTTTCTTCGCAGGAACGGATTACGAGATTAACAAAGTGCAGACGGCAGGGATCTATTTCCTCTACCAGAAAGAATGGAACGTCAGCGATCCGCAGACGCTTTACATTCTCGGCCTCGAGTACAGCCTCTCGTTCGATTAATCGCCCGGTTTTTTCCCGCCGAAATTCGCGCTGAACGTAAAGCCGAGATTGTTCTGCAACGGGGCACGATCGTAGCTTACATGCGTGTACGAGAAGTCCAGGCGGAACAGCTGGTAATGCAGACCCAATCCTGCAGTCAGCAAATGATAATCCCAATCCCAATCGTAGCGATAACCGCCGCGCAACGATAACCAGTTGCCGATCGTGTAATCGACACCGCCGCCTGCCGAACAGGATCTCGGCACTTCATTCGCGTAATAATCGAATTCTCCCGTGATTGCCAGGCTTTGCTGCTCGCCTGCTGCAATGAGCAATGCACCGCCGGCGCGTGCGGTCAATGGTAAATGCTCATCCGGGTTATACACCTGGTAATCGATCGAGTGCCCGATGTTCGTCACCGACAAACCCGCAGTGAAGCTGGACTTCTTCGAAAGAAAAGCGAATGTTTTCCCTTTGTAAAAAAGGCCGGCGTCTCCGCTGAGGTAATTCACTCTCCTGTAATTCGGCAGTCCGTCCGGGTTCGCGTTGGAATAACGCACCGTCAGCGAAGCGGAAAGTGCATTACCGAGCCTGCGTGCGTAAGCGAGATCCACCGAAGATTCATTCGGTTGAAACCGGCCGATGATCGCGCCGCTGGAAAGCATCAATTCGCGTGTTCCTTCATTGAGATAACGCACCGAAACGCCGAGCGCAGAAAGGGTATCGGGCCGGAAGAAAACGGCGGAGCTGACGAAATTTCCGTCAGGAATATAATTGCGGTTCCACGGCTGGTAAGAAACGGACACACCGCATTTCCCTTCAGCAAAAGCGAGCTTCGATGCATTCCAGAACATGGCATTCGCATCAGGGTTTTCAGCAACGCCGGAATAGCCCATGGAAATCCCGTGCGCATCGGGCGTTACCCATGGAAGATAGGCTTGTGCAGGAAGGGTGAATGAAAATGCAGAGAGGAAAATGCAAAGAGAAAGAGAGGAGCGCTTCATGTATTTGTTTTAAGAAGTGTTTCTGCTTTTATTTTTTTGCGGAATTAAAATTGGCGCTGAGCGTAAAGAACCATTCGCCGTCATTCGGGAAACCGTAAGATCCCACTGTGTAAGCTGCATCCAACTGGAATTGCCGGTAATGCAGACCGATCCCGCAGGTCAGCTTTCGCCTCCAGAAATTCGAATAAGAATAGCCGGCGCGTATCGCGACAAGGTTCGCATATTCATATTGCAACCCTCCGCCAACGTTCGCATACCGCTCCCATTTGGGTAAACCTGCATTCAACTGCGCCTGCGCCGTGAACCGGTGCTTTTTTGCAGGTGAAAACGAAAGCGCAGCCCCCGGTCGCAGCGTAAGCGGCAGCGGACCTTCCCAGTATTCATTGTAATCCGGCTTTGGGCCAATATTGGCGAGCGTCATGCCGGCGGAAAACTGCAACGTTCCTGTAGCGTATGAACGCGATTTGCCTTCGTAATAAACGCCTGCGTCGGCAGCGAAATAATTTTTCACGCGCCGCCCCGGGAATCCGTCGGGATCGAGATTCGCCAGTCGTGCCGTGACGGATGCCGCGAGCGAACGGCAGAGTTTATGTGCATACGCAACATCCACGGCTTTTTCGATCGGATGATAAGCCGTCGGCCAATAGTAAACTGTTCCTGTCGAAAAATACCTGCCGGAAACGGCCACAGCTGAATTACTGTCCGGGCGATAGTATCCCGCAAGACCGGCGAAGTTTCCATCCTCGTAGAAGAGCTCGAACGGCTGGTACGATGCCGAAGCACCGTAATGATAATCGGCAAAAGCCAGCTTCGCCGCGTTCCAGTAAATGGAATTCGCATCAGCGTTTTCCGACACGCCGGAAAGGCCCATTGCAGCAGCATGCGCGTCGGGTGGAGCAGTCAGCAACTCCGGTTGTGCGTTCAGCGCCCGTGCAAGACAGAGCGGAACGATCCACAAAAAGAGAAAACGTTTCATGCGTTGCGAATGATGTAAACCGATTCACCGCTCTGCTGCACATCTGTTCTCCCCACCGGTGATTGCCGCAATAGAAACGTGTATTCAATAAAAAAATTGCAAATGAAAAGTCCGTCACTCCGAACTCCCAACTCTGAACTCCTAACTCCTAACTCCTAACTACCAGAGCCACCGCCCATGCATTCGCGCCTTCTTCACGTCCCACGTAACCCAGCCCTTCATTCGTCGTCGCTTTGATCGAGACACAGTCTTCTTCCACACCGAGGATCGGCGCCAGCACTTTCACCATCGCCGGGATATGCGGATTGATCTTCGGGCGTTCCATCGCCAGCGTCGCATCCACATTGCCGACCGCCCATCCTTTTTCCTTCAGCAACGCCACGGTTTTCTGCAGCAGAATTTTGCTGTCGATGTTTTTGATCGACGCATCCGTATTCGGAAAATGAAAACCGATATC
>CAMLEF010000381.1 GCA_946478675.1 uncultured Flavobacteriales bacterium
CCTTGAATGTATCAATTACTGATGGTGAGTACAAACTAAAGGGAACACAGAGGTTTTCACAGAGGGCACAGTGTTCTCTGTGAAAACCTCTGTGAAACTCTGTGGTTAAAGCATCCCCCCCACGCAAATGCCGAACCTCCCATTTTATTATTTCTTGTGATTTCCATTGGTAAAAACGCCTCTTTCGTTTCGTAAATTTGAGAGACAAAATGGCGCTCCCGCTTTTCCATAAAACCGTTTCCGACTGGTTTGAAAAAACCTTCCGTCAACCCACCGATGTGCAATCGCAGGCGTGGGCTTCGATCAAAACGAACACCAACACGCTGATCGCTGCGCCGACGGGTTCGGGTAAAACGCTGGCGGCTTTTCTCTCGGCGATCGACGGGCTCGTGCGGCAGGCCATTGCAGGAAAGCTGGAAGAAGGCACGCAGATCGTTTACATTTCTCCGCTGAAAGCGCTGAGCAACGACATTGAGCGCAACCTCCAGGTGCCGCTGAAAGGCATCGAAGCCGAGCTGAAAAAACGTAAGCTTCCCACCGCGAAGATCGAAGTGATGGTGCGCACCGGCGATACACCGGCGTCTGCACGCGCGAACATGATCAAGCATCCGCCGCACATTCTCGTCACCACGCCGGAATCGCTTTACCTGCTGCTCACGAGCGAAGGCGGACGAAAATTGCTCAGCCCCGTGCACACGATCATCATCGACGAGATCCACGCGCTGGTGGGCGACAAACGCGGCTCGCACCTTTCGCTTTCCGTCGAGCGTCTCGAAGCGCTGACCGGCCGCAGGCTGCATCGCATCGGGCTTTCCGCTACACAAAAACCGATCGAACAAGTGGCGCGTTTTCTCGCGGGAAATGCGTCGCGTCCATGCAACATCATCAACACCGGTCACGCCAGAAAGCTGGAGCTCTCGATCGAAATTCCGCGCTCTCCCCTCACCGCCGTCATGGCGAATGAAGTGTGGACGGAAATTTACGACCAGCTCATTCACCTCATCGACACGCATGAAACCACGCTCATCTTCGTCAACACGCGGCGGTTGGCGGAACGGTTGTCGCACACGCTGAACGAACGGCTCGGCCCGGGCTTCGTGCTCGCGCACCACGGCAGCATGTCGCGCGAACGGCGTTTCGAAGCGGAGCAGCAGCTGAAATCGGGAAAACTGAAAGCGCTCGTCGCCACCGCGTCAATGGAGCTCGGCATCGACGTCGGATCGATCGATTTGGTTTGCCAGATCGGATCGCCGCGCTCGATCTCCGCGTTCCTGCAGCGCGTCGGCCGCTCAGGGCACAGCGTGGACAAAACGCCGAAAGGAAAACTCTTCCCGCTCACCTGCGACGAGCTTGTCGAATGCACCGCCATCATGGAAGCGATCCGTCACGGTGAGCTCGACAAGATCATCCTGCCGGAAAAACCGATCGACATTCTCGCGCAGCAGATCGTGGCGGAAGTTTCGTGCAAAGAATATGACGAAGAGGAATTGTACCGGCTCGTCACTCAAGCGTATCCGTATCGAGATCTGACCACGCAGGAATTCGATGAAGTGCTCGCGATGCTGTCGGAAGGATTTTCGAGCCGCAAAGGAAGACGCGGCGCTTATCTTCATCACGATATGGTGAACGGCCGCGTGAAAGCACGGAAAGGCGCGCGACTGACGGCGATCACTTCCGGCGGCGCCATTCCCGACACGTTCGATTACGACGTGGTGATGGAACCGGAAAACGTTTTTCTCGGAACGGTGAATGAAGATTTCGCGATCGAAAGCCTGGCCGGCGATATTTTCCAGCTCGGAAATAATTCCTGGAAAATCCTGCGCGTCGAGAGCGGGAAAGTGCGCGTGGAAGATGCGCACGGACAGCCGCCGAACATTCCGTTCTGGCTCGGCGAAGCGCCCGGAAGAACAGCGGAGCTTTCGCAGGCGGTTTCCCGTTTGCGCGAAAAAATTTCCGAAAAGCTCGGCAACCTCGATCATCTCGCAGTCGACAGCGACGGCCTCATCATCGACGATTCGTGGAAACTCGACGCGGTGAACTGGCTCGTGCAGGAAGCCGGCATTTCCATCGAAGCGGCCGATCAGCTGGTGACGTATCTCGCGGCAGGAAAAGCGGCGTTGAAAGTGATGCCGTCGCAGGATACGATCGTGCTCGAACGTTTCTTCGACGAAGCGGGCGACATGCATTTGGTCGTTCATTCGCCGTTCGGCAGCCGGTTGAATAAAGCGTGGGGGCTTGCGCTGCGCAAACGGTTCTGCCGCAAATTCAATTTCGAGTTGCAGGCTGCTGCAACTGATAACGCGATCATCCTCTCGCTCGGCTCGACGCATAGTTTTCCGCTCGAGGAAGTGTTCTCTTACCTCAAGCCGGAATCGGTGCGCGACGTGCTCGTGCAGGCGTTGCTCGATGCGCCGGTGTTCGGTGTGCGCTGGCGCTGGAATGCGTCGCGCGCGCTGGCGGTGATCCGTCGCCGCGGCAACAAACGCATGATGCCGCAGATGCAGCGCATGCAGGCGGAAGATCTCGTGGCGCACGTGTTTCCCGACCAGCTCGCCTGTCTCGAAAATATTGCCGGTGATCGCGAAGTGCCCGACCATCCGCTCGTGCGGCAGACGCTGTACGATTGCCTGCACGAAGCGATGGACATCGACGGACTGGAACAGTTGCTGCGCCGCATCAAAAAGAAAGAGCTGCAACTCGTCGCTTGTGATCTGAAAGAGCCGTCGCCGCTTTCGCATGAAATTCTCAATGCGCGACCGTATGCATTCCTCGACGACGCGCCGCTGGAAGAACGCAGAACGCTCGCTGTAAAAACGCGACGCTGGCTTTCTCCTGCCGACGCAAACGACATCGGCCGTCTTGATCCTGGCGCGATCGAAGCGGTGAAAGCCGAAGCCTGGCCGCAGGCGACGAATCCTGACGAATTGCACGACGCGTTATTGCTATCGGGATTTATTACGGCGGAAGAAGGAAAGCGGAATCATTGGGAAACTTATTTCGAAGCGCTCGTGCAGGAAAAACGCGCGACGGTTTTTGCTGCAGGAAAAGATCACGCGTGCTGGATCGCGACGGAGCGTGTGCCGTTCTTCGAAGAAATTTTCCCGGGCAAAAAATTTTCTCCGCCGGTTCGTCTCCCGGAAAAATACCGCGTATCGCTCACGCATGGAAAAGATGCGCTTGCGGAAATCGTGCGCGGCCGCCTCGAGATCATGGGGCCGGTGACGGCGCAACGATTGGCAGAATTGCTGCAATTACCATTGACGACGATCGATACGGCGCTGTTCCGTCTCGAGAATGAAGGTTTTGTTTTCCGCGGACAATTCACCGGCGCACAGGAACTGGAATGGTGCGAACGGCGTTTGCTCGCGCGCATCCACAGCTACACGATCCGCAAATTGCGCAGCGAGATCCAGCCCGTTTCCGCCGCCGACCTCATGCGTTTTCTTTTCGTGTGGCACCAGCTGGAACCCGGCACGCAGCCCGAAGGCCCCGACGCGTTGCAGCAGGCGATGCTGAAGCTCGAAGGTTTCGAAGCGCCGGCCGCAGCGTGGGAAAGCGACATTCTTCCCTCGCGCATCGCGAATTACGATTACCTCTGGCTCGACGTGCTTTGCATCTCGGGAAAAATCGCGTGGGGAAGATTCCGTCCTTCGGCAGTCAGTCCCGTGCGCACCACGCCGCTTTCTTTCGTGAGCCGTCAGCATTTGCAAGTGTGGAAACAGCCGCCGGAAGAACAAACCTCACCGCTTTCATCGCCTGCGCAAAAAGTGCTCGACGTGTTGAAGCAATACGGTGCATCATTCTTCGACGATCTTTTGCGGCATACGCAGCTGTTGCCTTCACAGGCGGAAGAAGCATTGGGCGAGCTCATCAGCGCCAGCCGCATCACGTCGGATTCGTTCACCGGTTTGCGCACATTGCTCGTGCCGAATAAATACAAAACGAATTCCGGCAGCCGTCGCAACACGGAAATGTTTTCGATGAGCTATGCGGGCCGTTGGTCATTGCTGCAAAATGGCAACGACGAAGTAAAAACAGAAGTTTCTGCCGAAGAATTGGAAACGATCGCGTGGGCGCTGCTGCGGCGTTACGGCGTGGTGTTTCGCAAATTGGTGGAGCGTGAGAATCTTGTTCCTGCATGGCGCGATATGGTGCGGCAGTTTCGCACGATGGAAGCGCGCGGGCAGATCCGCGGCGGGCGTTTCGTGGAAGGCGTGTGGGGCGAGCAGTTCGCATTGCCCGA
>CAMLEF010000382.1 GCA_946478675.1 uncultured Flavobacteriales bacterium
TTCCGAAAACAATGCTGTAATACCCTGTTTTAATGCTGACAAGTAATGCTGGCCATTATAAGCTTTGTAATCGATCCTGTCATCGCTGTGATTATACTCGCCGCCAAACCTGAAAGCGCTTAGCCCTTTCAGTTTCTTCTCGAAAAACGTATTCGACAATTTTGTTTCGCCGTAACCGCCGGGTGTGTAGAGATAAACTTCTTTGCCGGCAATGACGAACTCGTCTTTCGGCGCAGTGAATTTTTCGAGATCCTTCGTCAGTGCCGCTTCGGGAACTGCTGCGAGAAACGTAACGTGAAGGCGTTCCATCTGCACGTCTTTTCGCTTGAGAAAAGGATTCGATAGACAAACGTTTTCCATCTCTTCCGTCGCGCGAATGATCACCGGAACATCGAAGCCGTATTTCGTTTTAATGGCCGCTTCGATCTTTTTGACGAGCGCAGCAGGCGGCGTTTTTTTCGTTTTGAAAAGCACGTTGCCGCTCTGGATGTACGTCGTTACGCTGTCGAAGCCGAGCCCGTCGTAGAGCTTTTTCAGGTCGGCCATGAGAATTTTTTTCTGCGCACCGACGTTGATGCCGCGAAGAATGGAGAGATAAGTAGGCATAGCGGGAATTTCTGCAATGAAATTAGACCGCCGGTGGCGAATCTCCAACGGTTGCAAAAAACAAATCCCGGCTCGCTTTCGTGAACCGGGATTTGTTGGCCGGAATTTTCAGCTCGGCGTTACGCCTTCTTCAGGAATTCCGTTTTCAGGACCATGTGTGATTTCTCCACGCGTCCTTCGATCTCGCCCGGGTCATCGGTGAGGCGAATGTTTTTGTCTTCTGTGCAACGCTTGATGATGCCCGATGAGCCGAGTACTTTGATGTCTTTGATGACGGTGACCGTATCGCCTTCGCTGAGGAGATTGCCGTTGCTGTCGCGTACTTCCATAATGAAAGGAGTTGAGGTTAGTGAACAGAGAATTCGGAAACGAAAGTTGAAAATCCGCTGATGAATTGTTTGACCAGCTCAGCGGTTTCAGGTTTGAGATGCCCTTCGGCATCGAAGCGGGCTTTGATGTGCGGGAGCAGCAGCTGCGCTTTTTCGTCGAGTTTCGATTCAATGATCGCTAAGGTCTCGAGCAAAGAAGCATGTCCCAGCGCGCCGACGGAAGATGCCGTGATCAGCCCGACCGGTTTTTTGGAAAACGAAGCGGACGATACCATCCAGTCGAGCGAGTTCTTCAGCGAGCCGGGAACGCCCATCGCATATTCCGGCGTGCAAATGAGGATGGCGTCTGCGGCTTTCACCTGCTGACGAAAAACGGCGACTGCTTCCGGCGCAGGATCGGTATCGAGGTCCGGGTTGAAATGCGGAAGCGTATCGATACCGGCGGAAAATTTCCAGTCGAATTCCGGCGCATGCTCCACGATGAACTGCCGCAGGCGCTGGTTGGAAGAATTTTTCCGCGTGCTGCCGGAAATGGCCAGGACGGAACAACGCGTGCTCATCCGTTGACGGGCACCTGTTGTTTCGCATTGACGATCGCCACCTGCTGCGCCACGTTCTTCGCCATCTCGAGGAAAGCGACGGCCTGCGGCGTATCGCGTTGCAGCACGGCAGGACGACCGGCGTCGGCGGCTTCACAGATGCTCTGCACGAGCGGGATCTGCGCCAGCAGCGGTACACCGAGATCTTCGGCAAGACGGGTTGCGCCTTCGCGTCCGAAGATGAAATATTTGTTTTCCGGAAGCTCCGCCGGCGTGAACCACGACATGTTCTCTATGATGCCGAGCACTGGTACGTTGATCTGCGGCAGACGGAACATGTTGACGCCTTTGCGCGCATCCGCCAGCGCCACGTTCTGCGGCGTGCTCACGATGACTGCGCCGGTTAGCGGAATAGCGCTTACGAGTGAAAGATGAATATCGCCGGTTCCGGGAGGAAGATCGATGATCATGTAGTCGAGCTCGCCCCAGTCGGCTTCGGTGATCATCTGGTTGAGCGCGCGCGCCACCATCGGTCCGCGCCATACGACGGCTTCTTCGGGATTCGCGAAAAATCCCATCGAGAGCAGGTGTACTCCGTAGCTTTCTACGGGCACCATCAGCGTTTTGCCGTTCACTTCGCGCAACTTCGGTTTTTCCGTAACGACGTCGTACATGATCGGCATCGAAGGACCGTAAATGTCCGCGTCGATCAGTCCGACACGCGCACCCTGCATGGCCAGCGCCGCCGCAAGATTGGCAGCGACGGTAGATTTGCCGACGCCGCCTTTACCGGACGCCACGGCGATCATGTTTTTCACGCCCGGCAGCACAGGCCCGGTGCGTTTGGACGTCACGTTCGAAGTCATGTTCGCGGTGACGTTTGCTTCTTTGTCTACGTAATATTTAACGGCATTGACGCTGGCGCGCTGGATGAGATCTTTCATCGGGCAGGCAGGCGTCGTGAGCACCACGGAGAACGAAACGTTCTTGCCGTCGATCACGATGTCTTTCACCATGCCGAGCGTTACAATGTCTTTCTTCAGGTCGGGATCGTCGACGTTGCGAAGCGCATCGAGGACTTGTTCGGTTGTAATCATGGGACAAAGGTACGGCGGATGGGGGGAAGTTGGTTAGGTTGGTTGGGTTGGTTAAGTTGGTTAAGTTGGTTGGGTTTTCGTTCTAACCATTATTGAAAACGACGAACCGTTAACGACTAACGACAGGCCTCATTTCAGGCAGTATTTTTTCTTATCCAACCTTACCAACTTCACCAACCCTTCAACCCTTTCACCCACCAACCACGGCCCGCTTATTGCTACCTTCATTCCCATGAAACGCCTGCTGTTCCTCCTGCTGCTGAATCTTCCCCTTTTCACCTTCGCGCAGAAGAGTTACCTCGTGCACCTGACGATCGACAAAGTCGTGCTCGGGAAAGATTCCGTTGTCTATAAAAACGGGAAGACGTTTCTTTTCGAGATGAAAGACCATTCCGATACGCTCGAAGTCGGCAAGCCAGGAGGAATCCCGGTGGCGATCGTTGTCGATGTGCGGCGGGTGATGGTGAACAAAGTGATGAAATACCAGCTGGGATACGCTTTCTTCAAAAAGATCGGGAACAAGTGGGAGTCGATCAAACATTTCGAATACACCGACCGCAACGATTTGCTGACGCCGAAGCCCGGTTTCGAAGCGTCCGCCAAAAAGAAACACGCCAACGAAGAATATCATTGCGAGATCGGCGTGCCGAGGCAGTTTGCTTCCGATTTCAGGATGGATGTTTACAAGAAATAATTTGCTAATGTGTTAATGGGGCAATGTGCTAATGTCGCGCATTGAAAATTGAATATTCTGCGGGGAGCAGGTTCAATTAGTCCCGGAGGGACTCTTAAAGAATATTTCAATGCTCAATGTTGAATGCAAGGGAGAATATGCGCATTAGCACATTAGCACATTGCCCACATTAGCACATTACAGCTTCAACTCCTCCGCCGGATCCCAGAACAGATTTTTAAAATTCATCACCTTGTCTTTCACCACGCGTATGCCTTCGCTTTCGAGGAGCTGCTGCATCATGTCGGGAGAAGCGAAATGATGTTTGCCGGTGAGCATGCCTTCGCGGTTGACGACGCGGTGCGCGGGAACAGGGGAGTGGTGGCTGCCGGAGCTGTTCATCGCCCAGCCGACCATGCGGGAAGAACCTTTTACGCCGAGGTAATTCGCAATAGCGCCGTAGGTGGTGACGCGTCCGTAAGGAACCATCCGGACGACTTCATACACCATGTAGAAAAAATCAGAATCGCTTTTGCCTTTCATGGTGTCGGGGAGGTTTGATTTCTAAAGTTAATCAGGAAAATTCAAAAAGCAGCGGACACCGGACCTGGCCGCTTTTTCGCCGCAGAGGCGCAGAGGTCGCAGAGGTTTTTTTGACGCATTTAACATAGGCGGAAAAATTAACACGCGCTTAACGACCGGGCAATACGTGCCGGATACTTTCACGGCGTGTTAAACCAGTCGCCCTCTGAAAATGGCCGCGAACGTTACCGCGTTCTGTTGGTCGACGATGATGAGCATATCCTTCTTTCGCTGAAGGGTGTTTTCGAATCGGCCGGCTACAATGTGCTTTGCTCCGACAACGGCCGCGAAGCGATTGAGCTGGCAAAAAAGTTTCAACCGCACCTGGTGATCCTCGATGTGATCATGCCGGGAATGGACGGCATCGAAGTCTGCCACGAATTGAAGCAGGCGCCGACGCTGCAGAAAACG
>CAMLEF010000383.1 GCA_946478675.1 uncultured Flavobacteriales bacterium
AAACCAGCGCGCCGGGAACGCCGTGGCCCGTGCAATCCGCAACGGCGATGTACACGCGGTCTTCTTTTTTCGCGATCCAGTAAAAATCGCCGCTCACGATGTCGCGCGGACGGTTGAGAATAAAATAATCGCTGACGGCGCCGCGAAGCAGCTGCTCGTCGGGCATGACGGATTGCTGGATGCGTCGCGCGTACGTGATGCTGTCGGTAATGTCTTTGTTCTTTTCTGCGATGACGCGATTCTGTTCGCCGAGCAATTTGTTCGCTTTGCGACGCGCGGTGTTCACACGAATCAGCACAATCGAAAACAGCAGCACGATCGCCAAACCTCCTCCGAGATACAGCAGCAGCAGTTGCTTGCGCGCTTTGTCTTTCGTCAGCTCCGAGATCTCGCCGTCTTTCTTGTCGGTTTCGTATTTCGCCGACATCTCCGCGATGAGCTGTTGCTTTTCCGAAGAGAACAGCGTATCGCGCACGCTGATGTACTTCTTGTAAAAGGCGAGCGCGTCCGCCGGCTTTCCCTGCATCTCCGAAATTTTCGCCAGCTGCTCGTAAGCGTAAAGCGTATACTCGTTCATGCCCGCGTGCTCCGCAAGTTCCGCCGCCTGCTTCGCCGATTCGATCGCTTTTTCCGGCTCCTGCATTTTCATGTACGCTTCGCTGTAATTCAATAATGCCACAACTTGCCCCGGGAGATAATTTTCTCCTTTCGCCAATGCATACGCTCTGTCGAGATACGCCAGCGCTTTTTCCGGCGCGCCGCCATCGATATACGCCACGCTCATGTTGATCGCGATATCCGCCAATTGTGCGCTGTCACCGATCGCTTCCACTTCATGAAACGCCTGCAGGTGAATGATCATCGCGGTGTCCTGCTTGCCCATTACCTGGTAGCAATTCGCCATGTTGTCGAGGGCGAGCGCCGAATACAGCTTGTTGCCGATACCGGTGTACACTTTGCGCGCTTCTTCGTAACGGACGAGCGCGTGCGCAAAATCGCCCTGCGCGTAATAGATGTTCGCGATGTTGTTGCTGCAGCTGGCTTCTGCTGGTTTTTTGCCGAGGCGCACCGCTTCTTTCTGCGCTTTCGAGAAATAATCGATGGCGCCGGGATGATTTCCTTTCGTGTAAGCGATGTTTCCCGCTTCGAGAAAAGCGTTGTAAAGATCTTCATCGTTGCCGCCCGACTGGCAAAGCCGGATCGCTTCGGCCACTTCGGTTTCTGCTTTGGGAAGATTGCCGGACTTGCGGTAGATGTGCGCGCGCGTCGTGTGCAGGCGGCCCTGGCGCGCAGGAAGATTTTCATTCACCAGCTGAATTTCCCGTTCGAAATAATTCAGCGCGGCCGGTGTGTTTGCTCCTGCCAGATCCCACGCCAGCGAATCGAGCAACTCGAATTTTGCAGCCGCATCCATTTTCGCCATTCGCTGCTCCAGTGCAAGACTGTCTTTCTTGTTTTGTGCAAAAAGCATGAATGGTAAAAGAAGAAATGCAACAGGAAGGAGGCGCAGCAAGGGTCTTTTTTTTCAAATGTAAAACAATTAGAAAAACAGGATTTACAGAGCGCGAAGAAGCAAGAAGAACGGTAGAATATGTAATAACTTTGCAGCATGGGTTACAAGAGTCTTCGCGAATGTGTCAACGACCTTGAACAACACGGTCATCTCGTGCGTGTGAAAGAAGAAGTGGATCCGGATCTCGAGATGGCGGCGATTCATTTACGCGTACACGAAGCCGGTGGTCCTGCGTTGTTGTTTGAAAAAGTGAAAGGCTCGAAGTTTCCGGCTGTTTCTAATCTCTTCGGTTCGAAAGAACGCGCGCTGTTCATGTTCCGCGATGCGATGGAAAAAGTGCAGACGCTCGTGCGGTTGAAATCCGATCCGATGGAAGCGCTGCGTCACCCGATCAGCAACATCGGCACCGGCATTTCCGCGATGAAAGCGTTGCCGAAAAAAACAAGCTCGCTGCTTTCGCTGAAGAACGAGATCCGCATCAGCGATCTTCCGCAGATCAAACACTGGCCGATGGACGGCGGCGCATTCGTAACGCTGCCTGTTGTCTACACCGAAGATCCTGATCGTCCCGGTGTGCAGCATGCGAATGCCGGCATGTACCGCATCCAGCTCAGCGGGAATGATTACGTCAAAGACAAAGAGATCGGTTTGCATTACCAGCTGCATCGCGGCATCGGCGTGCACCAGTCGAAAGCGAATGCAAAAGGTCAGCCGCTGAAAGTTTCCATCTTCGTTGGAGGGCCTCCTGCTTTTCCGTTTGCTGCGGTGATGCCGTTGCCGGAAGGCGTTTCCGAAATGACGTTCGCCGGTGTGCTCGGGCAGCGTCGTTTTCGTTACGGATACAAAGACGGTTTCTGCATTGCCGGCGATGCGGACTTTGTGATCACGGGTGAAGTTTATCCCGGCGAGAATAAAGAAGAAGGCCCGTTCGGCGATCACTTCGGCTATTACAGTTTGAAACATCCCTTCCCGCTGATGCGCGTGCACAAAGTCTGGCACCGCGACGATGCGATCTGGCCGTTCACGGTGGTGGGTCGTCCGCCGCAGGAAGACACGCAGTTCGGTATGCTCGTGCATGAAGTGGCGGGCAGCGCGCTGAAAGATGAAATTCCCGGTTTGAAAGAAGTGAACGCGGTGGATGCTGCCGGCGTTCATCCGCTGCTGCTGGCGATCGGAAGCGAACGTTACACGCCTTATCTTCCTGAGCGTCGTCCTTCGGAAATTCTCACGATCGCCAATCACATTCTCGGCACCGGCCAGCTTTCTCTCGCGAAATATTTATTCATCGCAGCGCAGGAAGACGGCGCTCCCGACACCAAAAATATTCCCGCGTTTTTCCGTCACGTGCTGGAACGTCTCGACACCACGCGCGACATTCATTTTCACACGAAGACGAGCATCGACACGCTCGACTACAGCGGCGACGGTTTGAACACCGGATCGAAAGTGGTGTTTGCGGCCGCCGGTCCGAAGATGCGCGAGCTTTCGGTGCAATCGCCGGAGCTGCAATTGCCGGAAGGATTCTCCGACGTGCGCCTCGCGATGCAAGGTGTGCTTGCCATCAAAGGCCCGCAATTCACTTCGTACGAAGAAGCGGAAAAGCAGCTGGCGAAATTGTCCGGCGCGCTGTCGGTGCAACTGGAAAAGCTGGGCGGCTTCGCGATGATCACGCTGTGTGATGAAAGCGCTTTCGTTTCCGCCACGCTCAACAACTGGCTCTGGACGACGTTCACGCGCAGCAATCCTTCGCACGACATTTACGGCGTCAGCGATTTTACGACGCACAAGCATTGGGGATGCAAAGGCCTGGTGATCATCGACGCGCGCGCGAAACCGCATCATGCGCCTGCGCTGGAGAAAGATCCTGCTGTTGAAAAACGCATCGATCGTTTGTTCGCAGCGGGTGGAAGTCTTTCGGGATTAAAACTCTGATCATGGAAAAGCTGAACCGCAAAGCATGGGAAGGGCTCGCGCAGTTCGTGCTCGTGCTCGGCATCTGCATTTTCCTTCCGGCGTGGTCGCTGCGTTACTGGCAAGGCTGGCTCTTCTACGGCGTCTTCACGGTTTCGATTGTTTTAATCACGGCATATCTCCAGGAGAACGATCCGGAGCTGTTGCGCCGTCGCTCTTCGGGCGGACCGGGTGCGGAGAAAGAAAAAAAACAGAAGGTGATTCAATCGTTCATGAGCCTCGTGTTCATCGGCATGCTCGTGTTCCCGGGTTTCGATCACCGGTTGCATTGGTCGCCGGAAGTTCCGGTGTACGTTGTGCTGATTGCCGATGGGTTTGTCGCGTTGGGAATGCTGATCGTTTTCTTCACGTTCCGCGCGAACACATACACATCAGCGACGATCGAAGTCGACAAAGGACAAACGGTGACGAGCACGGGACCGTACGCGGTGGTGCGTCACCCGATGTATGCGGGCGCATTGCTGTTGCTGCTCGCGTTGCCGCCGGCGCTGGGCTCGTGG
Organism: uncultured Flavobacteriales bacterium; assembly: GCA_946478675.1. The sequence continues at coordinate 3,985 of CAMLEF010000383.1, forward strand.
TGGGGCATGCTGTTCTTCGTGCCGTTCCTGGCGGGCATTATCTGGCGATTGACGGATGAGGAAAAATATCTCGTGAAGAACCTCGAAGGTTATGCAACATACCGGGAAAAAGTCCGTTATCGTTTGGTGCCGGGTGTGTATTGAGGAGTGCGCAGGAATTTTTCAGTGGTAGAGTGATGCTGTTGCTTTTAACCACGGAGGAACACGGAGGTTTTTCACACCCGCCTGACCGTCGGGCAGGGAG
>CAMLEF010000384.1 GCA_946478675.1 uncultured Flavobacteriales bacterium
GGAATTGCTCCTGCGGCAATAAAGTTTCAAGTGTGGTTACGGAAGAGAACTGGTAATCTTTCAAGGAAAGCGCGCTGCTCAGTACTACCGGGCGAAGACTATCGTCGATTGCTGCGAAGGATAACACGAGTGAATTTTTAGTCGGCGAAAGTTCCATGTATGGCAGGCAGCGGTATCCTTTTAATGCGGAATAACGAATCTCGGTTCCGTCCGTGCGGAAAGTCTGTACGACGATATCCGTGGAAGTGTTGCCCGCTGAATCTGCGTAGCTCATTTCCCAACCCAGCGCAAAAGTGGACGACGATACGAATGTCAGCGCGCCAGGATGCAGGTCTTTATGCGGGCGTATTTTATACGGCATGATCACTTCGCTCAACGGCTGATGATCGAATGAGAAAATGCGAAAGGCAATCACTTTTTCCGTACGGATCAAGCAGGCCGTACTAATCACAATTCTGCCGGAATGAAAAGCAATTAACGCACGCTCCGCCTGGTCGACATATGTTGTGTCCATGAATGCGGGCGTGCCGCGGAGCTTGCCATCCTGTCCGAAAGTCGCGAAACGGATCGTGTTTTTGCCGTGATAATTTTCCGTCCAGCAAGCTGCAGGCGCTCCGCTTTCATCGGTAGCGAGCGAAGGAAAATCAGCATTGTTTGCTTTGGTCGCGATTACAGCACGGTCGACGATCTTTTCGCCGGTTGCTGAAAAGCTGCTGAATAAAATTTGTCCTTCGCCTGTCGCGTCCGTAAATACGAAGCCGAAGGTTTTGCTTTTCAACGCAACCGGCCGCGAAAGATGAATGTGATGATTTCCGGGAACCGCCAGCAATTGCATTACAGGACCGGAAGCGCCGCTTTTGAGGATCGTGCGCGCGCAGATGAGATCGGAATCGTTTTCCGTTCCGTGATTTTTCGTCCACACGAGCAGGACGGTTCCGTCGGACAGCGTGGTGAAGCCGGCCGGCGTTTCAATGTCTTTCCCGAGATGAAGAAAACGATAGCGTTTGCCGTCGTACGATTGCGCCTTTACCGCGAACGGCAGCAGCAGCAATAAGACCAGGAATTTTCGCATAAGGAGTTACGTGTTGGCGATCACGTACTGCGAGATCTTCGTCAGCAGGTGTACACGATCCTTGCCACGCACGTTGTGCAGATGTCCCGGGTACATGTAGTAGTCCGTCTGCACGCCTTTGTCGACACAGGCTTTCGTGTACATCAGCGTATGCTGCCAAACGACGACGTCGTCCGAAGTGCCGTGGATCATCAGCAGCTTGCCTTTCAGGTTCTGCACGTAGTTCACAAGGTTCGATTCCTTGTAACCGTCGGGATTGGCTTGCGGCGTATCCATGTAGCGTTCGGTGTACATGACTTCGTAGTAGCTCCAATCAATAACCGCGCCACCCGCAACGCCGCACTTGTACAGGCCGGCTTTGCGCGTCATCAGCGACGTCGTCATGAAACCGCCGAAGCTCCAGCCGTACACTGCCATGCGCGCGCCATCCACATACGACAGCGATCGCAGGTAGTTGTTTCCTTTTTCCTGGTCGTTGATCTCGTTCGTGCCGAGATGACGGAACGTTGCCTGCTCGAACAGCATCCCGCGATTCGCCGAGCCGCGTCCGTCGACGGTGAATACGACGAAACCTTGCTGCGCCATGTAGTAAAGAAAAAGATCGGCGCCCGCGAGCCACGAATTCGTCACGAGCTGCACGTTCGGTCCGTTGTAGACGTACGTAAGCGACGGATATTTTTTCGTCGAGTCGAAACCGGCGGGAAGGAACATGCGGCACCACAGCGGCGTTTTTCCGTCGGCGGCAGTGATCGTGAACAAACGCACGCCGCATTTTTTGTAACCCGTCAGCGGATCGGCGGAAGTGGAAAGCACGCGCACCTGTTTGCCTTTCGCATCGCACACCGATTGCACCATCGGCACATCAATGGCGGAATACTGGTCGATGAAATATTTTTTGCTTTCGCTGAAGATCGCCGTGTGCGTTCCGCGTGCTGTCGTCAGTGCGGTGATCGCTCCTGTTTTCAGATCCGCCATGCGCACTTGTTTTTCGCAGGTGTTGTACGGCGCGCTTTGGTAATAAAGAAAACGACCGGTCGGATCAAAGCCGTAGATGTCCGTGACTTCTTCGCCGGAAACCGGTTTGCCCGTCGGCGTTGTGCCGGTGCTGCCGGTTCCCGAAAGCTGCTTCAGCAATTTGCCGTCGGTAGAGTAGAGGTAGATCGCGTTGAAGCCTTCCGGATTGTTTTCCGAAACGAGCTGTCGCTGCCAGATGAACTGGTCGTTGTGGCCCGGCACGAATTCCATCGCGTGCATCGGGTGAACGTATTTGCCGTCGGTTTCTTCGAAAAGCGTTTTCTCGAAAGCGCCGGTCGTTGCATTGTACGAATTCAGCCAGAGGTGATTCTGGTCGCGGTTGAGCACGGCGATGTATACGTGCTGGTTGTCGGGGCTCCACGCGATGTTCGTGAGGTATTGCTCTTTCGGTTCGCCGGTTTGCAGGAAAACGGTTTTGCCGGTGGTGACGTTGTACACGCCGACCGTTACCTGGTGCGACGTGCCGCCGGCCATCGGGTACTTGATCATTCTCGCCTGCGCGGGCTGCTTCGTGAGATCGAGGATCGGGTAATCCGTCACCATCGTCTGGTCCATGCGGTAGAACGCGAGCTGCATGCCGGATGGCGACCAGAACGTTCCTTTCACAATGCCGAACTCTTCGCGGTGTACGGTTTGTCCGTTCACGATGTTGACGTCGGCGTCGGAAGTCACGGTGATCACTTCGGGCTTGTCGCCGGAACCGGGAAGCGTTTTGGTGATGTACAGGTTGTTCGCGACGGTATACGCCGTGTATTTCGAAACGGGCGATTCATCGAAGTGATCGGCATCCTGCGGCAAACCCGCGAGTGAAGTGACGGTGAGCTGCTTCCCGCTGACGAGGTACGTGAACAGCCATTTGTCGACGGTGAATGTGAACACCTGCGGTGAAAGCCAGTTGACGGCCGGGAATGATTTCAGCGCGGGGATGGCGGCTTTGGTTTTTTGCAGCTGTTCGTTCAGCTCGCTCAGCGTGAGCACCGGGGAAGACGATTTGCCGTCGCCTTTGCTCATGACGAGCGTTTCGGTGTTGTTGCTTGCGTCGATGTAATAATAATTTTCGGAGCCTTTGATCCATCCGAGCTGCGGAAGACGTTGCGGCGTGAGGCCGTCGCGGCCGGCGAAGACGGTATTCTCGATGGTGAGCGTTTGGTCCTGCGCGAGTGCGGCAACGGACAGGAAGAGAAAGAGCGCGAGAAATTTTTGTTTCATCGTCAGGGGAGTCGTGTGGTTTTATAATGCGATAATGCCTTCGATGACGGCGGCTTTTTTGTACACGTCGACGATCATGTCGGCATTGAGCATGACTTCGCGTGCGGTGATGCTGGTGTATTTTCCGTTGGAGGAAGGTTGGAGCTTGATCTCTGCGTCTTCACCGAAAAAACTTTCGATGAGCGCGATCTTGTGGTTGTCGGACGGCACGATGAATTTAAACATGTAGACCATCGGCCAGGAGCTGTTCTCCTCCAGCTTGCTTTTGAGTGCGTCGAAATTGAGTTCTGCCATATCACAAAAAATCGTTCATGCGGCGGCGATCGCGTTTGGTGGGCCGTCCTTTTCCCGTGTGGAAAACCGGCGGACCGAGCTCTTTCATCGCCTGCAGCTTTTCATATTCTTCTTTCGGGGTCAGGTCTTCGTAATACTGCGCCACGAGTTTTGCGCTGACGCGTGAAGGCGGAAATCCCAGCACGCGGATCGTCTTCGTCATCGGCCCGGTTTTGTAGCTGATCTCGTCGCCGGGCTTCAGCTCTTTCGCCGGTTTGAGCGTGTCTTTGTTCAGTTTCACCTTTCCGCCTTTGCAGGCTTCGGTAGCGAGCGCCCTCGTCTTGAAGAGCCTTACCGACCAAAGCCATTTGTCTGCACGATGATTCAAGCGGGTTACGAATTACGAATGTGTACGAATATACGAATTCGAGACCTGTTCTTTCGCGTGAGGGATAGGAGCGGCACCCCGCAGCGGAGCGAGGAGTACAGCGGATAGCCCGGCCCCTGAAGGAAATGCTCCGCATTCCTTCAGGGGCACGCCATAGAATTAATCAACGCGTTACGCTTCCTTCTTTCGATTCGTATATTCGTATTGATTCGTAA
>CAMLEF010000385.1 GCA_946478675.1 uncultured Flavobacteriales bacterium
TCGACCTCGCGGAGCTGAACCGGCGGGCGGCACAGGACATCGACGCGATCCTGCAGGAGATTGACCCGATCAACTCGCAGCTGACCCTGCTCGAAGATGAATTCTCATATACGCTGGGCGAAGGATCGCGCTGGCTCGAACATCTTATCCTGAAACTGCTGTTCAGCATCGCGCTTACCGTCGAGATCAGCGGGCTGCTGCTGACCGTTTCCGTGAGCCGCGGCATACAGAAAGGATTGCGCGAGATCAACGGCGCTGCGGGACGCGTAGCACAAGGTGATCTTGCAGCGCGCGCGAAAAAATATTCGCAGGATGAGATTGGCCTGCTCGCTGACCAGTTCAACCGCATGACGGAGCAGCTCAACCTGCACATCAACGAACGGAAACATTCGGTGGAATTGCTGCGCGAAAGCGAGGAGCGTTTCAAGCTGCTGGTGGAAAACGTCAAGGACTATTCCATCATCATGGTGGATACCGCAGGCCGCGTCATCAGCTGGAACGAAGGCGCGCAACGCATCACCGGCTATACGTCGGAAGAGATCATCGGCAAACCGATCTCCATCTTTTATACCGAAGAGCAGATCAAAGCGCGCGAGCCGGAGATCAACCTGCGTGCGGCGCTGGAGCGCGGACATTACCAGCGGGAAGGCTGGCGCAGGAGAAAAGACGGCACCTCGTTCTGGGCGGAGATCCTGTACACCGCGTTGTACGGCGACGACGGCCAGCTCACCGGCTATGCGAAGATCACCCGCGACATTACCGAACGCAAGGAAGCCGAGCTCGAGCTCACGCAAAGCCAGGCGCAGCTCGCCATGGCGCAACAGCTCGCGCGCATCGGCAGCTGGGAATGGAACCTCGCCGACAATTCCCTCTCGTGGTCGGATGAGCTGTACCATATTTACGGCCTCAACCCGAAAACCGACGAGATCTCCTACGACCGCGTCATCAGCATGACGCATCCCGGTGATATCGAGTACGTGCAGAACGTGATCCACGAATCGCGCAAGACGCACCGGCCGTTCAACTTTTATCACCGCATCATTCTTCCCGACGGATCGATCCGTGTGCTGCATGCGCGCGGCGAGATCATGCTCAACGCCGAGAACAAAGCGATGAAGATCATCGGCACGAACCAGGACGTCACCGACCGCATCCACGAGGAAGAAATGGAAAAGCTCGCGGTGGCGGCCACGCGTTCCAACAACTCCGTAATCATCGCCGACAGCCAGGGCAAGATCGAATGGGTGAACGAAGGTTTCACCAAACTTACCGGCTATACGATCGACGACATCCGTCATTCGCACGGGGAAATCCTGCGAGCAGGCGGACTGACCGGCCTTTCGCAGGAAAGCGAGATGTACGACACCGTCATCAAGAAGAAAAAGTCCGTCGTTTACGAAAGCAAAAATTTCACGAAAGGCGGAAACGAATACTGGACGATCACGACACTCACGCCGGTGATCGACAAGCAGGGCAACGTCGAGCGCATCATCGCCATCGACTCCGACATCACGGAACGCAAGCGCATCGAGGAAGATTTGATCCTTGCCAACCGTATCGCAGAACATTCGCTGCAGAAAGGCAACAAAGCGCTGAACGATCTGATGAAAGCGAAAAAAGAGCTGGAAGAATCGATGCGCGTGAAAGAGCAGTTCCTCGCCAAGATGAGCCACGAGATCCGCACGCCGATGAACGCGATCCTCGGTCTTACGGAGCTCATGCTCGAGAACGATATTTCCAAAGAGCAGAAAGAATGTCTCGAAGCGATCAAGCTTTCTTCGGACAACCTGCTTTCCATCATCAACGACATTCTCGATTTCTCGAAGCTCGAATCCGGCAAAGCGTCGGTAGAGCAGGTGCCGTTCAATCTCGACGAGGTGGTCGAAGGTGTGATGCTGACGCTCGGCCTCACCGCAGAGCGAAAAGGATTACGTTTCTCTTATGAAAAAGGCGCATCCGCTCCCCCGCCCTTCCTGACCGGCGACCCGGTGAAGCTGCGCCAGGTGCTGCTCAACCTCGTCAGCAACTCGATCAAATTCACCGAGCACGGAAGCGTGACGATCCACGTCGAAATGCTGCAGCGGCAGGACGACAGCTGCACGTTGTTATTCAGCGTAACCGACACCGGCATCGGCATTCCGCAGGATCGCATCACGACGATCTTCGAAAGCTTCACGCAGGCCAGCAATGAAACGTCGCGCAAATACGGCGGCACCGGTCTCGGCCTGACGATCGTTCGTCAATTGGTGGAACTGCTCGGCGGCACAGTGGCCGTGGAAAGCAAAGTGAAAGAAGGATCGACGTTCCGCGTGACGCTGCCGTTCCGCGTTGTGTCGGTGGAGCGCATCACGGAGCAGAAAGAATCGAAAGAAGTGCGCCAGGAATCGCTCGGGCCCGCGAAGCTGCTGCTGACGGAAGACAACGAGATGAACCAGATGCTGGCGGCGAAAGTCCTGCGGAAATGGGGCATCGAACCCGACATCGCGGAGAACGGAAAAGAAGCGATCGAAAAGCTGCGCGAAAAAGATTACGATCTCATCCTGATGGATATCCAGATGCCGGAGATGGACGGTTACGAAGCCACGAAGTTCATTCGCCAGCAAATGCCTTTCCCGAAATCGAAAGTGGCGATCATCGCGATGACGGCGCATGCGATTGTCGGAGAAGCGGAGAAGTGCATTGCGATCGGCATGGACGATTACATTTCGAAGCCGTTCAACCAACGCACGCTCTACGAAAAGATCGCGCACCTGCTGAAGAAGCGGAAAGAAACTTTGCCGGCCGAAGAAGCAAAGGCAGAAGCGACCTCCGCTCCCTATCAGCATATTGACATGACGTATCTCAACGAGATCGGCGAAGGCAGCCAGGAGTTCATCCATAAAATGATCAACGCGTTCCTGCGACAAACGCCGGAAATGCTGAGCGATATGCAGCGCTATTGCGAACAGCAGCAATGGGACGACCTCAAGGCCGTTGCGCACAAGATGAAACCTTCGATGGATTTCATGGGCATTCACGCGCTCAAGGAACCGGTGCGCACGCTCGAACGTTATGCGATGGAGAAAACCCATCTCGACGAAATTCCGAAGCTCGTGGAAACCGTTGTGACAAATTGCAACCTCGCGATGGAAGAGCTGAAGAGCGAGCTGGTGAGAACGACGCAATCCGTATAGATCGTACTAAAACCAAGCGGGAGCAGAAGCCACCAGCTCCTGCTCCCGCACGGTGCGTTTACTGCTGTAAAGCAAGCTTGGACACCTGGATAAAACAGTAAGTTAGTATCGCACCGTTAAACGTGTCAGCCGCGTTGGAGATAACGGCTGAATATTTACGGGTGTTTACCCATATCAAAATTAATTCTGACGGTTGGGCCTGCCTGTACTTTTAGATCGCCGGTCGGGATTTGTCGATCTACTGCCTTTCTTTGGGGATTTTCAGAACAAAATCTTTCTCTTTTCGTAAAATAAACCCACGACACCTCTGCAGGACCCACTATTTTTGCAGCCAGATGAATTGCATCATTGTTGACGATGACGAGCTCATCCGTATCGATCTCGAACGGAAGATTGCAGGTATTCCCTTCCTGCAGCTGGTCGGCACGTGCCCTTCCGCGACGGAGGCGGCAGACCTGCTCATGCGTACGCGCGTGGACCTCGTGTTCCTCGACATCATGATGCCCGGCATGAACGGCCTGCAATTCCTCGGCAGCCTCTCCAACCAGCGCCCGCAGGTAATCCTCGTGACTTCGGAAAAACAATACGCTGCGGAATCGTACGATTACCAGGTAACGGATTTCATCGTAAAGCCCGTTTCCGACGAGCGTTTCCTCAAAGCGGTGATGCGCGCGGCGGCGAAGCACAATGCAGTGCCGGAAGCGGCGCAGGGACGCAGCAATCATCTCTTCGTGAAATTCAACGGTGCGCTGGCGCGGGTGGAAACGGAAGATATCCTGTACATCGAAGCGCACGCCGATTACGTCACCATCCACACGGCGACGCAGGGCTACACGGTGCATTCCACGATGAAGACACTGCAGGAATCGTTGCCGGAGGATAAATTTTTCCGCGTGCACAATTCTTTCATCATCAATCTCGACAAGATCAGCCAGATCGAGGATAACCTGATCAAGGTAGACAAGAAGCTGATCCCCGTGAGCCGCTCGCGGGTGAAATCGCTGATGC
>CAMLEF010000386.1 GCA_946478675.1 uncultured Flavobacteriales bacterium
CAGGAACCAGCAATGCCATTGCGCGGCGCACACGCTTGTCGGTGAAGAACGGCGTACGGTTCACGGCTTCCGGCTTCATGTTGAAACCGAAGAACTGGTAGTTGAAGTTCGGTACGAATGCCGAGAAATAATTGCGGTTGAAGTTCGAATCCGACTGCAGCTCTACGAGTGAATGCGTGAGGATCCACGTCGATACGTCGATCGTTTGCTTCTTCAGCTCGAGGTTGATGGCGTCGTCGTTCTGGATGAGCTTGAAGATGATCTTCTCGGGATAAGCGACGTCGTACATGCCCGGGTTGTTCACTTTCGACGTCCAGTGGTTCGGTTTCTTCGTGAGCTCGAGGCGTTCGTGCTCTTCCCACGCCGTTACTCTGTAAGCGCCGAGGCCGTTGAGCAGGTCGAGCTGGCGACCGTACTTCGGATCGTTATGCTTTTTTGCCCACGCTTCCACATCGGGATGCGAAGTCTTCGTGAAATCCGGGTTATTCAGCTCCGCGATGGTGTATTTGCCCAGCACGTTTTCAGGATCGTGGAATTTGCGCTCCATGATGACAACGTCGCCGAAGGTGTTGAGGTTCTGGATGTATTTGCGCGTATAGATCACCGTGAACTTCTTCGGGTTAGACGGATCTTTCTCGACGCCGGCAAACGTTTCGAAATACGGACGGGCGTACGCGTCATCGGTGTACGGGCAGATGAATGCTTTGAGCGAGAACTCGACATCGTCAGCAGTCAGCGGGCTGCCGTCGTCCCAGGTCGGCTCGTCGCGCAGCTCGAATTCGTAACGCAAACCATCCGCAGAGATGGTCGGCATTTTTTTGATGAGGTCGGGACGAACGCCCTGGTTCTCGAGATCGTTGCCGATCAGGAAGCGTTGCGTGTAATCGAGCACCACCCGGCGCGGGTTGGTTTTTCCATTGGTGGGATGGAGGTTATCCGGGTCCATGCGCCAATGGTAAACGAGGTCTTTGCTGGTCGACCAGTCGTTCTGCCATTTCGTTGCGGCAACGTTATGGATGAATTTCGGGCCGTTGCTGGTGTCGGAGGTCGTATTTTTTTTCTCTTCCTGGAATTTTCCCTGCGGAGTATCGCTGCAGGAGGCGAGGAGTAAAGCTGAAAGGGCGCAGATACCGGGGAAAGAGCGGATTTTCATAGAGAGAAGTTGAGTTAGCCGGGTTGAATTGCAAATATAACATTGCACCGGGACTGATTTTGGAAATTAACGGGGAATTAAATGCTTGAAAATGCAGCGTGGATAAAACAAAAACTTTTTTACCTTTGACGCCCTGTAACAAAGGCCCACAATGGTGAGGTGGGTGAGTGGCCGAAACCAGTAGTTTGCTAAACTGCCGTACGCCAAAAGCGTACCGAGGGTTCGAATCCCTCCCTCACCGCAAGAAGGACTGATCCGTAAAGGACCGGTCCTTTTTCTTTTTCCGCTCTCCCTGATTTCGACTTTACCGCCGGGTTTCTTTCGTCCGCCTGGAAAAAGGCGCCCCGGGAAGTGCCGTTTCCGCTGAAAGGAAAAGACGGCAATTACCGATGGTTCCTCACGAGCGGTTTCCCGGTGCGCGACAACAGCGGCAAATTGCTGCGCTGGATCGGCACGTGCACTGATGTGAATGCGTTGAAAGCGCCGGAATAATCCGTTCAGATTTTTCGCGCCAACAGCAGCGTGGCGCAATTGATCACGGCGAGCACGACTCCTCCGGTGAGCAGCACGGCGAGCTTTTCCGCTTCTTCCGGCAATACCGGGAGCGTAGCCACCAGCGCACCGATCGGCAGGATGAGCCAGAGGACGGTGCGGATCCAAACGTTCTTCACGAAATAATCGGTGATCTCTTCATTGTTGAATTCCGAAAGCACCTTCAGCGATTTACGTTTCGCTTCGCGCACCATCAGGTAAAGTCCTGTCGAAAGGAAAAGGAAAAACGCGAGCAGTGCCAGCGGCAATGAAGTAGAGGAGAAGCTGAACCCGAAAATGTCGATGCGCTCGTACGCTTCCATGTAATCGTTGCCGATCATGTCGACGACTTTATCCATCGGAAGATCGCCGTAATGTTTGATCAGCTTCTGCAATTCGACTTTTTTGCCGAGCGTTTTGTAATCCGGATCGAAACCGTACAGGTCCATCCACGTCGGGCCGTTCACAACCGTCGTTTTCACCGGGACGCTGAGCTCTTCGTCGCCGACGGTTTGCAATAATCCCGACGTAATGACGAACGTGATGCGCAACGAATCATTCTCAAAAGCGACGCGTTCGATACGCGCATTATGCGGGCGTTTTCCGGGTGGCGGCGGCAATAATTCCGGCTGCTCCATCGGCAATTGAAAATCACCTTCCATCGGAAATTCCTGCGGCAGCGAATGTTTATCAGCGCTCTTCACCGATTGCAGCGCGCGGTTCTGCTGCATCGCGAAAGGAAGCGCGCTCTTCATCATGCCGGTAACGACCACGAATTTCACCGGCGAAAGCAGCTTGCGGTATTGCTGCGCGAAAAAATTAAGGCGATGATTTCCGTTCAGGTCGCCGAAGTCCATGTCGCAGCGTTCCGTGTCGGTGGAAATAACGTTGATGAGCATGAAGCCCGGCGTCGCATCGGGTTGCGCCTGCTGCTGCTTGATCGCGATCACGTCCTGCCCGAAGCCGGCGCTGTCGAGCTGCAAAGCGAAACTGTCGGCCAGCTGCTGGTTCTGCGCGAATACTTCCGGCTTGTTGTTCATCAGCCAGTCTTTCGCAGCGTAAAAAGCGACTTCCTGGTGATCGGCGTCTTTCGGAACCTGCTCGATGCAGTTGCGAAGCCGGTTCAGCGAGAGGTATTCTTTCGCTTTATACGAAGCGTCGACGCGGTGAATGAGCGCGAGAAAGCCCAGGCAGCTGAGCACGATCATCGCGTTGGTGAGCAGGATGATGCGTTTGGAGAGGATTTCTTCCATAGGGGTTGATGGCAAACATAAAGGGAAAGTGTGGAATTGACAATGGGGAGTTGGTGGTTGGTTGGGTTGGTTGTAAAGGCGGATTCAGCAATGGTGAGAATGGCGGACGGCATTTGTTGATGCTGTAGCTGAAACCACTGAGTTCACAGAGGTTGTTCACAGAGAAAAACACAGAGAAAACCAACCTAACCAACTTAACCAACCATCCAACCTCATGGGAAGCACTTACGCTTCCCATGTTACTTCATCCGCATTGAAACAACCAACAAGACCAACTACTGCTTCACCGGATGCTCCTTTTCCCAGCGAACGCCCGCTTCCTTGTCGCCGTGAAGCCAGTACCAGTATTGCTCGAGGATTTCCGCCGACATGCTGTCGGGATGCAGGATTCCTCTTTTGATCATGTATTGCTGCAGGCGCGAGCCGCCCCAGAGGCCCCAGTTGTTGCGCATCCACATGCCGAGCCCGAAATGATAAGCGATCATGTCGGTTGCAGAATCTTTTGCGGCCATCGCGTCACGGTCTTCCTGGTCGAGGAGCTTGTCGAGCTGCCGGAAACAATCGGTCATGTCGACGGGAATGTAGACGTGGTTGATGCTGTCGGCGGTGAGGTTTCTGCGCTGCTGCTCCTGTGCGATGGCGCGGTAACGGTCGCGTTCTTTTTTCGATTTCGCCTTCGACGACAGCCGGAAGAACAGGATATCTCCGGTATACCAGGCGGGGACTTTGCGCTGGAGATAACCGGCGTCGAATTTATTTTCGCGAAAAAACGCGCGCACTTTTTCTTCCGGGATCGTCGTGTCGCAATCGAGCGAAAGCACTGTGAACGTACCGGAGCTGTCGAGTATGCCGTGCACCTCCACGACGTGCTGCTGGTACTTTTCGTTTTTGTCCACATCCAGCGGTTTCATGCCGATCGCTTTTCCCAGCGCGTTCAGTGTAGCCTGTCCGTTGGCGAGATGGGGAAGATCATACGCTGACGGCGGATCGATGCGTTCCGTTTGCGATTGCGGCGATGCTACCGGGAAGGCAGGGTTGTCGAAAATGCTGATCGCGGGGCGATGCGAAATGTATCGCCCGCTGCGGAAATCGATCACGAGCAATTCTTCCTGCTCGGTCACGAAATACAGCGAATCACCTTTCGCAAAAAAGCAATGCTCTTTGTAGAACGCGTATTGCGGGAACGCCGGTGCCGAGGAAGCGTCGCGGAAAAATG
>CAMLEF010000387.1 GCA_946478675.1 uncultured Flavobacteriales bacterium
CGGGAGAATCTCGGCAGCGGTGAATTCTTTTTCGAAGAGTTCCGCCAGCCGCGCTTTCATCGAAGGAGCCGTTTCGGCAACCACACAAAGCTGCTCGAGGCCGGTATTCGCCACCATCGGCGTATTGACGAGACAGTGTCGTCCGCGGAACAACGCCGCCAGCAGCTTGAGCTTGATGCCCGTCGCCTGGAACGTCGGCAGCACATTCACCTGCGCTTCCGCAATCAGCCGGTCGATCTCTTCCGTCGGGATGTTCGCTTTGAGCGTGACGTTCTTCTGCGCTTCCGCCGCACGGATCAGCTCCGCAGAAGGTTTGTTGCCGGCAATCACCAGCGGAATATTCAAGCCGTTGAACACTTCGTTCACAAGAAACAGCGCCGCCTGGTTATTCTCGCCCACTTCGAGATTGCCGTGATACAAAGCGAAACGGCCTTTCCCTTCCGCGATGGAAACTTTCTCATACGGATGAAACGCCATCACGTGCTCAACGTTGTTGTAGCGTTTGCCAAGCGCTGCCGCATCCGCAGGAGAAATGGCAAAAATGCGATCGGCTTTCGCGAGATTTTTTTCGAAACGCTCCAGCTTGCGGGCTTCGCGGCGGAAATACCAGCGGCGGAAAAAGCTGCGTTCGACATGAGCAAGCGACCGGTAATAATCGTGCTCGATGTTGTGCGTGCGCACGAATTTTTTCTTCTTCGAAAGTTCCGGCGCCGTGAGATAAGCGCAGCAATGCAATCCTTCGAAAAGAACAGGATGCGCATCGGCCGACAAACGCTTCAGCAATTCTTCCGAACGGCGCGAGGCGATGATGTAAGGCTCGCGCACGAAAAGCAAGCGCTTCGAAAGACAACGATCGTAATACGTCACCGATTCGCAGATCGCTTCCAGCGAAGCAGCTTTTTCGCGGCCGTAGCGGAAGCAATGCAAATGCACTTTTACCCCGAGCTCATGCAGCGCTTTGATCTTGTAGTATACGTCGATCACGCCGCCGTAGCTGGGCGGAAAAGGAACATCGAACGAAACAATATGCAGGTGCTTGTGGTCCAAAAGGGGCTACGAATATACAATAGAGTTCGTTGCCCGCTGTGCTTTTCCTCAATGGAGAAATACTGAAAAAACGGAATTGAAAAGAAGAAAAACATTTTTAAAATGCCCTGCTTGCTTTAAAAGCACCATTGATCCTGAGCGTGTCCGGATAATTGACATGAAGCATCGTTCCCGAATACGTTCCGATGATTTCGCTACCGGGAGGTCCGAAATACATAATGTGCAGGACAATTTGATCGGCGATATAATTACCGCCGGAAAAAAGCTCGTTACTGAATGGGCCCGTTTGTCCCGTTAACGTATCAAATCCAGCGGTCGTTCTTGTGGTGTATAGGGTGAGCTCATGCGTGCTGCTCGATACCTCATCAACCAGGTGGATTTTTATGATGCCCGTCGCTGAATCCTGTAAAACCTGGCCGCCGGGATGAAATACAACCGTGTCATCAGTGTGATTGAGCCCATTAAGGACAGCGTAGCATTCCGAGATATTAGACGCAGATGCTGTTACATGAACACCTTCTTCTTTCCTGCAGGAAATGAATGCTAAAAGGACCAGAAGAATGCAGATGCAATTTCTCATGGAGTAATTTTTTCGGAGAAGTTATGACGGTATTCCGCCTGTCATGACAAGAGTTTTCTTGAGGCTGCTTTCAACCTGCAACTGGCGAAATCCGGAGTATTCCCGGCTAGGAGAGAAACTGCCGGAATACGCTATGCAGCTGCTGCGCTTCGGTTTCCCAGTTCAGCTCTTTCGCAGCGAGAACCGTATTTGCTTTCCACGTCGCGTAATCGGGACTATCGAGCATTTCGCGGAGGTATTGCGCGATGAGCTTCGGATCATGCGAAGATGTGATGCGGCCCACGTTCCAGGTTTCGACGATGCGTTTCACCTCGACGAGATCGGAAGCGAGCACGGGAATGCCGGCGTGGATGTAATCGAAAATTTTATTCGGCAGGCTGAAACGGTAATTGATGTTCGTGTCCTTGTCGAGCGTGATGCCGATGTCCGCCAGCCGTGTCCAGGCGCGCAGCTCATCCGGCGGCAGCTTCCCGACGAAGATGATCTTTCCTTCGAGATGATCTTCTTCCGCCATCCGCCGCAGCACCGGCAGCACGTCGCCGCTGCCGATGATCACGAGCACGGCATTGTCGATGTACTGCATCGCTTCCACCGCTTCTTCCGCGCCGCGATGAATGTTGATGCCCGCGCCCTGCAGGAGAATGACTTTTTTATCCTGCGGAAGATGCACTTCATCACGCGTCAACTGCCGCAGGTTTTTCGGAAGCGATGGAATATTACGCACCACGCGCGGACGAACGCCGTACGCTTTCTCGTACCATTCCGCGATGGATTCGTTCACCGTAAAAACATGCTGCAGCTTCGGAAAAATTTTTCGCTCGATTCGCTTCCAGAGATTTTGTTTGAATGGATTGCCGATCAGCTCGGGCACTTCCGTAAAAATTTCATGCGTATCATACACGAGCGGCTTCTTTCGCCATTTCGCCACGACGTAATTCGGCCAGAGCGTATCGAGATCGTTGGAAACGTAGACGTCGGCTTTGTGCTTCAGCAGGAATAGCAGCAGCCGCAGCTGGAAGAAAAAATAGAACGCCGGGCCTTTTTCAAACGCCAGCTTCATGCGCGCCGTTGCATAATCGCGTTTCGCCAGCGTAAGACTGTCGCGTTTCCTTCTGCCGACGAGCAGCACGTCGTAACCCATCGCGCGCAGCTCTGTGCACGTGCGGTGAACACGCTGGTCGGTAGCAAGATCGTTGATGACGGAAACTACGGCTAACATTTCCCGGTGGAATAGCTGCGAAGCTACGAATACGCATCGGAATCAACCATTCGTATATTCGTACCCGATACCAAATCCATTCCGGATGATCCGCGAAAATGTTCCGCTCCGCCCTTACAACACGTTCGGCATGAATGTGTCTGCACGCTGGTTCGCCCCGGTGCACTCCGTCGAAGAAGCGTTGGAGCTTTTCGAAGATGCGAAATGGAAAACGGGATCACGTTTCATCCTCGGCGGCGGCAGCAATATTCTCTTCACGAAAGACGTCGATGCGTTCGTGCTCCGCAACGAGATCAAAGGCATGGAAGTCACCGGCGAAGATGAAAATTACACGTACGTGCGCGCAGGAGCAGGAGAAGTCTGGCATGAATTCGTGCAATATTGCATCCGCAACGAGCGCGCAGGCGTCGAAAATCTTTCGCTCATTCCCGGAAGCGTCGGCGCAGGCCCCATGCAAAACATCGGCGCGTACGGCGTAGAATTGAAAGACGTTTTTCATGAACTGGAAGCGTTGCACGTGGAAGACGGTCATCTCCGCAAATTCACGGCAGACGAATGCCGCTTCGGTTACCGCGAAAGCGTTTTCAAGCGTGAATTGAAAGACGAATATTTCATTACCGCCGTCACGTTCCGTCTCGCGAAACAACCGAATTTCAACACGAGCTACGGCGCCATCGGCAAAGAGCTCGAAGCGATGGGCGTGCACGAACTTTCCATCGCCGCCGTCAGCCAGGCTGTCATCAACATCCGCAGCAGCAAGCTTCCTGATCCTGCGCGTATCGGCAACGCCGGCAGCTTCTTCAAAAACCCCGTCATCACCGCCGAAAAATTTGCGCAGCTGAAAACCGATTTTCCCGGCATCGTTTCGTATCCCAACGGCAGCGATTTCAAATTAGCCGCCGGCTGGCTCATCGAACAATGCGGCTGGAAAGGCAAACGTTTCGGCGACGCCGGCGTCCACCAAGACCAGGCGCTCGTCCTCGTCAATTACGGCAACGCCACCGGCCAGGAGATTTTCGATCTCTCGCAAAGAATCCTCGAATCCGTCAATGAAAAGTTCGGCGTTTCCCTCGAGCGGGAAGTCAATATCCGGTAATGTGCTAATTTGCTAATGAGGTTAATGTGCTAATGTTTGGCAATGGCTGATCATTCTGCAATAACCATTCGGCTGTAGTGCTGGAGTGCGAAAATCGGGGAACCACATAGACATAGGCACAATAGTTTTTATATGTATCTATGTTCCTCATATGTTTGTTCCGTTGTAATTTTTAACGCTGAAATATAAGGGG
>CAMLEF010000388.1 GCA_946478675.1 uncultured Flavobacteriales bacterium
CGAAGCGAACAAGGTGATCGTGGACATGAGCCTCACGTCACCGGGCTGCCCCGCGGGGCCGCAGATCATCCACGACGTGGAGCGCTCGATTCAGGCGATGCCTGGCGTCGGAAAAGTGGTCGTGAAGAAGAAGATCGATCTCGCAATCAAGAACAAATCGGATTACGGCCGCTGGATGCAGAATTCGCTGGACATGGGCGAGCTCATCAAAGCAGAGCCCGGCGCCATCTACCGCGTTTCGATCGGCTTCCGCCAGGAATACGCGGTGTACAATTGTCCGAAGGACACGACCGCTTCGCAGGATAATAACGAGGAAGAAGATTATTCTTCGAACCGCTACGCGAATTACGATGAAGATTCCGACGGCGAAGGTTCGTACGGCTACTACGGCGATTATTACGAAGACGATTATTACTGGGACCGCAGCGACAATGAAAATCCCTGCGATCGCAATTACTACTACGGCCGCACCGTGAGCCGCAACATCCTGGCTTCCGACATGGGCCTTGTCGCCAAACGCGGCAACGACGGCAGCCTGTTGTTCGCCGTGAATGACCTTCATTCGACGAACCCGATGAGCGGCGTGGAGCTCGACGTGTACGACTTCCAGCAGCAGCTGCTCGCTTCCACCAAAACCGATGAGCAGGGCCTCGCGAAGCTGAATCTTCCGAAGAAAAAACCGTTCCTGCTCATTGCGAAGAACGGTGCGCAGCGCGGCTACCTGAAGCTCGACGACGGCTCGTCACTTTCCGTCAGCGCGTTCGACGTTTCCGGTGAAATGGTGCAGAAAGGATTGAAAGGATTCATCTACGGCGAACGTGGCGTGTGGCGTCCGGGCGACACGCTCTTCCTCGGTTTCATTCTCGAAGACAAGCAGAAAGTTTTGCCTGAAACGCACCCGGTTACGTTCGATCTCTACAACTCGCGCGGACAACAGGTGGCACACACGATCCGCTCGCAATCGGTGAACGGCTTCTACAACTTCACCACGCCCACCGACATGGATGCACCGACCGGCGTCTGGACGGCGCGCATCAAAGTGGGCGGCGCAACGTTCTCGAAAGACCTGAAGATCGAAACGGTGATGCCGAACCGTTTGAAGATTAACATGGCGTTTGCAAACGGCGCCAATGTTCTTACCGGCTCGAAAGACGAAAACGTGGCGCTGGATGTGCGCTGGCTGCACGGCGCGATCGCGAAGAACCTGAAGGCGCAGGTGGACGTGAGCCTTTACAAAACCGAAACGAAATTCAAAGGCTACGACAATTACACCTTCGACGATCCCGCGACGAATTTCTCTACGGAGAGCAAAACCATTTTCGACGGACGCCTCGACGAAGAAGGTAAAGCTTCGTTCAGTCCGCAGCTTTCCGGTGAAGGCGCGCCGGGCATGCTGAAAGCTTCGTTCAACACGCGTGTCTTCGAAGAGGGCGGCGCTTTCAGCAGCGATCACTTCTCGGTGAATTTCTCACCGTACGAATCGTATGTCGGCATTTTGGTTCCGCAGGGCAGCGGCTGGGGCGGCATGCTCGAAACCGGCAAAGACTGGAACATCCGCGTCGTCACCATCGACAAAAACGGCAAAGCGATCTCGCGCCCGAATCTTTCCGTGAGCGTTTTCAAAGTCGACTGGCGCTGGTGGTGGAGCTCCGACTACGACGATCTCGCGCGTTACGTGAGCAGCGATTATTACCAGCCGTACATGACGAAAGAGATCAGCACGAAGAACGGCGTCGGCGCTTTCTCCGTCAATATCAAAAACGAAGATTACGGCCGTTACATGATCCGCGTTACCGATCCCGAAAGCGGTCACTCCACCGGAACACTTGCGTGGTTCGACTGGCCGTACTGGGATGGCGCCGGCGCGAAGAACAACGACATCGCCAGCCTGCTGCAGATCACTTCCGACAAAACGAAATTCAACGTCGGCGAAAAAATGACGTTGAACATTCCGTCGCCGGGACAGGGCCGTGCGCTCATCACGCTGGAGAACGGATCGAAGATCATCAGCGCGTTCTGGGCGGAGACAAAACAGAAAGGCAACATCACGCAGGTCATCGACATCACCTCCGACATGGCGCCGAACATTTACGTCAACGTCACGCTCATCCAGCCGCACGGTCAGGTGAAGAACGACGCACCGATCCGCATGTACGGCGTCATCCCGATCACCGTCGACGATCCGAAGACGCACCTCACGCCGCAGATCTCTACCGCTGCCGTATGGCGACCGGAAGAGCAGGCATCGGTGACGGTCTCCGAACAAAACGGCAAACCGATGACGTACACGCTTGCGGTCGTCGATGAAGGATTGCTCGACCTCACGCGTTTCAATACACCGGACCCGTGGAATAATTTTTATGCACGCGAAGCGCTCGGCGTAAAAACGTGGGACATGTACGATATGGTGATGGGCGCGTACGGTGCAGAGCTGGAACGTGTGCTCGGCATCGGCGGTGACGGCGAAGAAACCAATCGCAAAGGACAGAAAGCAAACCGCTTCAAGCCGATGGTGAAATACCTCGGGCCGTTCGAGCTGAAACCCGGCGAACGAAAAGTGCATACGTTCATGATGCCGCAGTACGTCGGCTCCGTGCGCGTGATGGTGGTTGCGGGACAAGACAACGCGTATGGCAATGCAGAAAAATCAGTTCCCGTCCGCAAGCCGCTCATGATCCTCGGCACCTTGCCGCGCGTGGTAGGACCGGGCGAAACCGTCGATCTGCCGGTAGATGTTTTTGCGATGGAGAAAAAAGTGAAGAACGTCAGCATCTCCGTCTCGACGAACAGCCTTTTCACGATCCAGGACGGCTCCACGAAAACGACATCGTTCAAAGACATCGGCGATAACATTGTTACGTTCCGCTTGAAAGTTGCGGATGCGGTCGGTGTCGGAAAAGTAAAAATCGTGGCGACGGGCGGAGGCGAACGCGCCGAATACAACATTGAGCTCGACGTTCGCAATCCGAACCCGCCGGTGACGAACGTGATCGAAGCCGTCGTGGATCCCGGACAATCGTGGAGCTCGGATTACACACCGGCAGGAGTCGCGGGCACGAATTCCGGCTGGCTCGAGATCAGTTCGATTCCGCCGCTGAACCTCGGCAACCGACTTGATTATCTCATCATGTACCCGCACGGTTGCATCGAGCAAACGACGTCGTCGGTGTTCCCGCAACTTTATCTCACCGACCTGATGAAAGTCGACGATAACCGACGCAAAGCGATTGACGCGAACATCAAAGCGGGCATCGATCGTTTGCGCAGGTTCCAGACATCGTCGGGTGGTCTCTCCTACTGGCCGGGCGAAAGCAACCCGAGCGAATGGGGCTCGAATTACGCCGGTCATTTCCTGCTCGAAGCGGAAGCGAAAGGCTACACGCTGCCGTCGGGGCTCATCGACAGCTGGAAGAAGTTCCAGCGCGAACAAGCCATCAACTGGACCCCGCGCGCCGATCGTTATTACTACTACAACGATGATCTCATCCAGGCGTATCGACTCTACACGCTCGCGCTCGCCAAAGCGCCGGAGCTCGGTGCGATGAACCGTTTGCGTGAAGTGAAATCGCTCACTGTCGCTGCGAAATGGCGGCTCGCGGCGGCGTACCAGGTAGCGGGACAACCGGAAGTCGCGAAGCAGATCGTGAGCGGACTTTCAACGACTGTTCCGGATTACCAGGAACTCTCGTGGACGTACGGTTCTGCCGATCGCGACGAAGCCATGATCCTCGAAACGATGAGCCTGATCGGCGGAGCGATGCGCACGAAAGCAGCACCGCTGGCGAAATCGATCTCGGAGACGCTGAACAAAAACAATTACTGGATGAGCACGCAATCGACGGCGTACTGCCTCATCGCGCTGAGCAAATTCAGCACCGGCGAAAAATCCGGCAACGGCGTGAATTGCGATTACACGATCAACCGCAAGAATGGAAAGATCAGCGGCAAAGAGCCCATCTCGCAGGTCGACATGGAAATCAAAGACACGAAGACCGGCAAAGTTTCCGTGAAGAACAACGGCGGCAATACGCTCTTCGTTCGTGTGATCCTGCACGGTGTTCCTGCCGCAGGAAATGAAACCGACGCGTCGAACGATCTCGGCATGACGGTTGAATTCACGGCGATGAACGGC
>CAMLEF010000389.1 GCA_946478675.1 uncultured Flavobacteriales bacterium
GACGTTCGGTGAAATTTAAAATCACGCAGTCTCATGCGAGTCCCGGAGGGACTTTTCTCCGTTCCAAAATACAACTCCCTACTCCGAACTCAACACTCCCAACTCCGAACTGAAACTCCGAACTCTTTGTTAACTTTGGTCGCACCCACAACAAAGCTCCAATCTACTCTTATGTCTACGACCAAAAGCTCCGTCGATCTGACCTTCAACAAGAATGAAGACGCCATGAAGCTGTTGATTTCCGCAATGGAAAAACGTTTCGGGAAAGTGGCGCTCGGCGGCGGAAAATCGCGTATCGAGAAACAGCACGAACAGGGAAAGATGACGGCACGCGAGCGCATCGACTTCCTGCTCGATAAAGACAGCCCGCGCATCGAGATCGGCGCCTTTGCCGGTGAAGACATGTACACAGAACACGGCGGCTGTCCTGCGGGCGGCGTGGTCGTGATGATCGGTTACGTTTCCGGCCGACAGTGCATCGTGGTTGCCAATGACGCAACGGTGAAAGCCGGCGCCTGGTTCCCGATCACGGGCAAGAAAAATCTTCGCGCGCAGGAAATCGCGATGGAGAACCGACTGCCGATCATTTACCTCGTCGACAGCGCCGGCGTTTACCTGCCGATGCAGGACGAGATCTTCCCCGACAAAGAAAACTTCGGCCGCATCTTCCGCAACAACGCGATCATGTCGAGCGAAGGCATCCTGCAGATCGCGGCGATCATGGGCAGCTGCGTGGCCGGTGGTGCTTACCTCCCGATCATGAGCGACGAAGCGATGATCGTGGATAAAACAGGGACGATCTTCCTCGCAGGTTCGTATCTCGTGAAAGCGGCGATCGGCGAAACCATCGACAACGAAACGCTCGGCGGCGCCACGACGCATTGTGAAGTTTCCGGCGTTACGGATTACAAATGCAAAGATGACGCCGACTGCCTCACGCGCATCCGCAACATCATGGACAAGATCGGCGCGTACGAGAAAGCCGGTTACGACCGCACCGCTCCCGCCCTTCCGAAGCTCGACCAAAAAGAAATTCTCGGCATCCTGCCCGACGCACGCGAAAAGCCGTACGAAGTGCGCGACGTCATCCTGCGCCTCGTCGACAATTCCGAATTCGAAGAATACAAAGAGCTCTACGGACAATCAATTGTGTGCGGCCTCGCGCGCATCGACGGCTGGGCGGTAGGCATCGTCGCCAACCAGCGCAAAGTCGTGAAGAGCAAAAAAGGTGAAATGCAGTTCGGCGGCGTGATCTATTCGGATTCCGCCGACAAAGCCGCGCGTTTCATCATGAACTGCAACCAGAAAAAAATTCCGCTGGTGTTCCTGCAGGACGTTACCGGCTTCATGGTCGGCTCACGTTCCGAGCAAGGCGGCATCATCAAGGACGGCGCGAAGCTGGTGAACGCGATGAGCAATTCCGTCGTTCCGAAATTCACCGTGATCATGGGCAACTCGTACGGCGCGGGCAACTACGCGATGTGCGGCAAGGCGTATGATCCGCGACTGATCGTGGGCTGGCCGACGGCGCAGGTCGCAGTGATGGGCGGCGCGCAGGCGGCGAAAACGCTGCTGCAGATCCAGGTGAGCACGATGAAAGCGCAGGGCAAACAGTTCACGCCGGAAGAAGAAAAAGAGCTGCTCGACAAGATCACGAAACGCTACGAAGAGCAAACGACGCCGTATTACGCGGCAGCACGCCTCTGGCTCGACGCGATCATCAACCCGCTCGATACCCGCAAATGGATCTCGATGGGCATCGAAGCCGCGAACCACTCGCCGGTGACGAAACGTTACAACGTCGGTGTGTTGCAGACGTAATTCGGTCATTCGTTCATTTGTTCATTCGGCAAATCGGCTAGTCGGTATAAGAAATCCGGATTTCACAAGCCGAATTTCCGAATGACCGAATGACCTTATTTTACAAACCCCACCTCTTTGCTCTTCCGCACATACAGCAGGTAATCCGCCTGCCGCGCTGCTTCTTTCGCTAACGGATCATTTGCTGCACGCACGGCAAAGATCGCGGAGTTGCATCCGGCTTCGGCGTGAAAACGATTGACCATTTTCACCGACGATTTTCCGGCCATGTACATGATCGAGCTCTCCTGCGGCAAGAGCTGCGATTGGTAACGGTAGTAATAGCTGCAGCTGTCGTAGCAAATGCCGATGCTGAGCACTTTACCGTTGAACGTTTCGTAATCTTCCGACGTGTTCAGGATCGTCGCAAAGGCTTTGTCGTAGCCGATGTACGCGTGTTCCCAGCCGAACATCCCGAAATAACCCGTCGTATCCGTAGCGTAATCCGTGAAGTTGATCGTCATCTGGTGGTCACGGTCTTTCATGCGGTCGTACGACGACATGTTCTCTGCGAGAATGATCACCATTCCGAAATTCTCGCCGAAGAAATCTTTGTACTGCTGGTAATGCGCTTCGTAATCCGCATGAAACTGATCGATGAGCTTTCGATCCAGAAACGACGTCACTTTTTTATTGTAAACGCGGATCGAATCGATCATCGGTGCGATCGCCGGATCGGGATTCTTGTTCCCGGGAGAAAGCGCATACAACACCCGCGCGAAAAGATGATCGTTGTCGAAATCGATACCGGTGAGATCGATCTTCTCGTCGAGCGTTTTGTTGAATGCATACAGCTCTCGCCAGAAACGCACGTACTCCGGCATCTTGAACTGCCAGCTGTCGGCCATCCAGGATTCGTCGCCGGTGTCGAGGTACTTCTGCATGAGCCAGGTTTCCGCCGGACCGTATTCGAGCACGAGGTGACGCAGGTGCGCGTGCGTGTAGAGATAACGGATCATCTTCAGCTGGATGCGCGGGTTCACCGCCACGCCATGCACCTCACCCACCATGATAAGCCGATACTTCGGAACAACCGTATCGAGGATCGACAAATCATTCGCAGAAGAATCGTTCCACGCATCGAAGCACTGGTGCGGGATGGGCGGGGCGGGCGTGTCTTTACCGGGGAAGAACACGAAGCTGCAGGTCAGCAGGAGTAACGCTGTAAACGGGAGAAGGGGTTTCATTCCCACAAAATAGGAAATTCGTGCATTCGGAAATTCGTGCATTCGGTCATTCGTCAGTAAGTTTCATCCAAAAACGATTTTGTGCCTTCGTGTCTTAGTGGCAAACAGCTTCATTTACCATAAAAGCGCAGAGAACAACTTCGTGCCTTAGTGCCTTAGTGGGAAACAGCTTCATTTACCACAAAGACGCTAAGGTTTCCAGGAGAGAACAACTTCGTGCCTTCGTGTCTTAGTGGCAAACAGAAAGCATTATTCATTTCTGAAGAAGCCCGTGATTTGATAAATTTGGAATACGCGATTAATCCGCTGCCTCATTATGCACTATCTCGAAAAAATCTCCACGCGCGCTCCGAAGCATTTCAGCAAAACGAAGATCAAAGCCGAAACGGAAAAGCTGCTCGGCAAGATCGCCGAACGTCAGAAAGTTCTTTTTGCGCAGAAGAAATTCAGCCTGCTCATCATCCTGCAGGGCCTCGACGCTTCCGGCAAAGACGGACTGATCGGGAAAGTTTTTACGGGATTAAATCCGCTCGGCGTAAGCGTCAAAGCATTCAAGCAGCCCACGCCCGAAGAAGCCGCGCACGATTTTCTCTGGCGGGTGCACGCGCATGCGCCCGAAAAAGGGATGATCTCGATATTCAACCGCTCGCATTACGAAGACGTGCTCGTCCCGCGCGTCAACGGCGACATCAGCACCGATAAAATGACGCAGCGGATGCGCGACATCAATCACTTCGAGCAATTGCTGGAGCACCACGATACGGTCGTCCTGAAATTCTACCTGCACATCTCGCGCGAAGAACAGCTCGACCGTTTACGCGAACGCAAAACGAACCCGGAAAAATTCTGGAAGCACAACGACGGCGATTGGGAAACGCGGCGCAAATGGGACAAGTACGTCGATGTGTACCAGGAAATTTTTCAGCATTGCAATCACCCCGAGTGGCACATCATTCCTGCCGATCAGAACTGGTACAAATCTTACCTGGTTGCAGTTGCTTTGAGAGACGCACTGAAAGGCCTGAAGATGAAATACCCCGGTATGAAGAAGTAGTTTGGTTGTTGGTTGATAGTTG
>CAMLEF010000390.1 GCA_946478675.1 uncultured Flavobacteriales bacterium
CATGCCGCGAAGATACAATGAAAAGGTGCGGAGTTACGGGTTGCGAGGTGCGAGGGAAGCGCGCTTACTCCGATGACTATCGGAGGCCCTCAAGTGTCTCAAGTGGTCATTCATCAATTCTCCCGCAGCATGCCCACCAGCAACGATCATCACCAAAAAATTTTTCATG
The DNA here is from genome assembly GCA_946478675.1 of uncultured Flavobacteriales bacterium. The sequence continues at coordinate 170 of CAMLEF010000390.1, forward strand.
CAACGAAATACAATGCAGAAAAGCAGATGGATTTTTTGAAGCAGCCGCGTACGTATTTCCAATTTGCACCTGTCCGGCTTTCCGCTATACTCCTCGCCCCGAAAGCTTTCGGGACTGCGGGGTGCCGCTGCAATCCGGGCTATGCTGGAGAGGTTCCGAAGTCCCCGGAAAAAAGAAAAAAATAAACCACGGAGACACGGAGGCACGGAGAAATAAAACCTCCGTGTCCCCGTGTCTCCGTGGTTCACAATTATCTTTACATCGTGCAGCCCACACTTCCCATCGAAGAAATCATCGGCGAGATCAAACAACATCTCTCCGCATCCAACACGCTCATCCTGCAAGCCCCGCCCGGCGCCGGGAAAAGTACCTGGCTGCCCATCCAGCTGCTGAACGAACCCTGGCTCGAAGGCAAAAAAATTCTTCTGCTCGAACCACGACGTCTCGCCGCCAAAACCGTCGCCGCACGCCTCGCCGAACAACTCGGTGAAACGCCCGGCGAAACCGTCGGCTACCGCATCCGCTTCGAGACGAAAGTCTCTTCCCGCACGCGACTCGAAATTCTCACCGAAGGCATCCTTACGCGCATGCTCCAGCAGGACGGCGCGCTCGAAGACACCGGCCTCGTCATCTTCGACGAATTCCACGAGCGCAGCCTCCACGCCGATCTCGCGCTCGCGTTGTGCCGCGACGTGCAACAGGTGCTGCGCCCGGAACTGCGGCTGCTCATCATGTCCGCCACGCTCGACGGAGAAAAGCTTTCATCGCTCCTCGACAACGCGCCCATCGTCACGAGCAAAGGCCGGCAGCATCCCATCACCTATCAGTACGCCGGCAGCGACGACCAGCTCCCGCTTCCCGTGCAGATGGCGCGCCTCATCCGCCGCGCGTTCAACGAAAACGACGGCGATGTGCTCGCGTTCTTTCCCGGCGCAGGAGAAATTTCACGCACCGCCGAATTGCTCGAAGGCGAAAATCTTTCCGCGCGGCTCTTCCCGCTCTTCGGCGATCTCTCCATCGCGCAGCAACAGGAAGCCATTCGCCCCGATCCGTACGGCATGCGCAAGATCGTGCTCGCCACTTCCATTGCCGAAACCAGTCTCACCATCGAAGGCGTGAAAGTCGTCGTCGATTGCGGTTATGCGCGCGTGCCGCGTTTCGATCCCAACAGCGGCCTCACGCGACTGGAAACTGTGCGTGTAACGAAAGACGCCGCCGAACAACGCGCAGGTCGCGCAGGTCGATTAGGCCCCGGCGTCTGCTACCGTTTGTGGACGGAAGGTTTCCAGCATCATCTTGTGCCGCATCGTTCGCCGGAAATTCTCGAAGCCGATCTGGCGCCGTTGCTGCTCGAGCTTTCGCAGTGGGGCGTACACGACATCCGCTCGCTCACCTGGCTCACGCCTCCACCCTCCGGCGCCATCGCACAGGCGAAAGAATTGCTGCAGCAGCTCGGCGCGCTCGACGGCGAAAAAATTACATCGCGCGGAAAAGAAATGCTGCGCCTTCCCGCACACCCGCGCATCGCCCACCTCATCACCGAAGCGAAAAACGACGGGCTGCTCCCACTCGCCTGCGACATCGCCGCGCTGCTCGAAGAACGCGATCCGATGCCCAGAGACGCCGGCTGTGATCTCACCTCGCGCATCGCGCTGTTGCGGAAGCTGCGCAGCAAACAACCCGTGAACGCCGACCGCAAGCGACTCGAGCGCATCGAACGCACCGCGCTCTCCTGGCGAAAGATCACCGGCGCCGCAGCCGATAACAATTCGCCGGGCCACACGGAAACCGGCCGGTTGCTCGCCGCCGCTTATCCCGAACGCATCGCGCGCACGGAAAATGGAAAACGCTTTCGCCTCGCCAACGGTCGTCTCGCAAAAATGAACGAACACGACGCGCTCGCTTCGGAAGAATGGATCGCCATCGCGCACCTCGACAGCGGCACCTCGGGAGAAGGAAAGATCTTTCTCGCCGCGCCGCTCGATCCCGACGACATCGTGCATCTCGCGCAGGAAAAGAAAACGCTCGAATGGAACGAGCAGAAAGGCGAGCTCGTTGCGCGCATGGAAAAACGTATCGGCAACATCATCTTCTCGAGCGTGCCGCTCAAATCCGTCACCGAAGAAGAGCGCGTGGAAATTCTCCTCGAAGCCGTGCGCAGCTCCGGCCTCGACCTGCTGAGCTGGAACGATGAAATTGTGCATTTGCAGTCGCGCGTGCTCAGCCTCCGCAAGTGGCGCCCCGAAGACAGCTGGCCCGATCTCTCGCGCGAACACCTGCTCGCCACCATCGACGAATGGCTGGCGCCGTATCTCGCTTCGGTAAAACGCAAAGAAGATTTTCAAAAGCTCGACCTGCACACCATCCTGCTGTCGACGCTTCCGTGGGAACAGCAGCAGCGCATGGAAAAGCTCGCGCCGCAAAAGATCGCCGTGCCCAGCGGTTCGATGATCAGCATCCGCTACGAAGCCGACGGAAGTTTGCCCGTGCTCGCCGTCAGGTTGCAGGAACTCTTCGGCATGCTCGAAACGCCCACCATCAACGAAGGCCGCACGAAGCTGATGATCCACCTGCTCTCGCCTGCGTATCGCCCCGTACAAGTCACGCAGGATCTCGGCAGCTTCTGGAAAAACACCTACGCCGAAGTGCGAAAAGAATTACGTTCGCGTTACCCGAAACATTCCTGGCCGGAAGATCCGTACACCGCGCAGGCCGTTCGTGGCGTGAAGCGGAAAGGTTGAAGGGTTGCTTGGGTTGGTTAAGTTGGATCGAAGAGAAAAGGTTGAAGGGTTGGTAAGGTTGGTTAAGTTGGATCGAAGAGAAAAGGTTGAGAGGTTGGTAAGGTTGGTTGAGTGGGTTCGAAAGGTCGCGGGTTCGTATGTTGGTTTGGCAATGGAAATAAAAAATGCCCAACAAAACGTTTGCATTCCCCCGTTTGTTCGAGCGAAGTCGAGAACCTTTCGCATTCCAATGCAATAGGTTCTCGACTCCGCTCGAACAAGCAGGAACCAACCAACCAACCTAACTCACCATCCCATCAATCCACTTCGCACTCGAGAGCTGCGCTTTGATGCGCTCGATATTGCCCCAGGCGGTGATGAGCTCGTCGCGGTGCGAAGGCGTGTCGTTGAGGTCGCGGGTGAATTTGTTTTTCTTCATGATGTAGTCGACCATCGATTCGCCGATCGCTTTCATCAATCCGAATTTGCTGACGTCGTCCATGCCGATGTCGCTGAGCACTTCGTCTGTCAGTTCGCGCAGCCATTTCGCCTGGCCGATGTGCAGCGCGGAAATGTCGCGGTCCGGGATTTTGTTCAGTGACTCCGTGTCGAGCGAGATCTGGAAGCGGCGGTAATCGGCGACCGGCTTCAGTTTGCTGCGCAGCAAATCGATCTGCATCTCGCTCGCATCCTGGCTCGATTCGTCCATCACGTAATTCAGCCAGAAATAAACATCCGGGCCGTTCGGCTTCAACGCTTCTTCCGGCTTCACCGATTTCACCATCGTGCCCGTCCCGAGACTGATCAGCGTTGTCGTGGCTGCGCTGTATTTATCACGGCCGCCGTACTGCACCGCTTCGATCAAGGCCGCCAGCGAAGGATTGTTGTACGTCGTCGTTCCGCCGTCGATGAAACGCTCAAGCGGCGAGAAATACGTCGGCGCCGACATCGTGGCTTCCATCACCGCGCGCAGCAGCACATCCTGGTACGTGCCCACCGTTTTTCCATCAACATTGAAACAGGAGAAGAACGTTTCTTCATTGTCGGTCACGTCTTTCGAAGTGATGAGCACGTCCACGCCGGAAGTTTTGCCGGCAGTGCCGAGCGTGATATCGCCGACAACATTCTTCAATGCTTCGCGGTAATATTTCTTGTCGTACGCCGGCATGTTCAGGAAACGGTTCGCCAGCACCGAACGTTTGTGAAACACTTTCGTCACGAATACGATA
>CAMLEF010000391.1 GCA_946478675.1 uncultured Flavobacteriales bacterium
CCAGACCGCGTGAGGCGGCGAGCGCGTCCGTCGTCGTCACGATGAGCGTGAACGTTGTCGTTACGGTTGGGCTCGCGTACGGTTGCGGATCGTTGTTCCAGCTCAGCGGCGGGATCGGCGTCCAGTAATACGTGTTGCCCGGCGTCGGCGGCGTGCCGAGCTGTACGCTATCGAATTGACAGGCGACAACCCCCTGGCCGGCATCGGCGGGCGGCACCGGGTTGATCGTGATCGTTACCGTATCACGGTTCTGGCAACCCGACGTGTTGTTCGTCGCAACGATCGTATAAGAAGTCGTCGACGACGGACTCGCGTAAGGCTGCGGAACGTTGGCGTTGCTCAGTCCCGAAGGCGGCGACCAGGCGTACGAAATGTTCATCGCACCCGGCGTTCCGATCTGGATGCTGTCGTGCAGACAAATCGTCTGGTCGGACCCCGCATCGGCGATCGGCATCGGGCGCACGTTAATGATCACCAGCGCCGTATCGCACAGCGAAGGAGATCCGTTATCACAAATCACATAAACGATCGTATCGCCGCCACTGTAATTGTGGTCCGGCGTATAGTTGATCGTGTTTCCGGCAAGCGATCCGGTGCCATGCCATGGACCGGAGTTGATGCTTGTAGTAAGGGCGTTGTTCTCAGGATCGGAGTCGTTGCTTTGGACAACGATGTTGACCGTCCCGGAGTTTTGACACACCGCCACGTAGTCGTTCACTGCATTTGGGCTGGTATTCTGCGCAATGCTCTTAAGAGGCAGGAAGAATGAAACCAACACAATCCCAACAGGTAATATCTGCTTCATCGTACTTTCTGAATTGTTACTCCGGGAAAGACAAAACAGGTGCCCTGCTCTTTCTCATCAGCGTATAACCCGCGCTACCAAAGGGAAATAAATTTTTACAGGAATATTTTTCCGCAATGCCGCCAGTGAAAAACTGAGGAAGATTCTCGTCAAAATGAATATCCCGTTTCTCAGTGAGAAACACTTTTTGTGATCTTTTAAAAATCTTTGGAAGCCGCGCCAACACTGCAATGCATCGATTTTAAATTTCCGGTGAACGATGAATTGATCCGGATGATCGGGTGGAAATTGCAAACGATGGGCAACAATATGAAGCGAACAATTTCACAGATAAACCCAAGCGAGCTTGCAACATAAAAGATGACACGTCAACATTCGCGCGAGGATTGAAACAATGAAAGATTAATATCTTAGAGTGAATGAACCCCCGCATTAAAAATGAGTTTCGCTTCCAGCAGCCTTCTTTACTTCTTCCGGTGCTGCTGCTTGCATCGATAATTCTTTTCAGCTACGTAGTCATACGATCGGCAACCATCGAGCTGACGATGGACGAATATTATTCCTGGACATTCTTTGCGTATGGCCCGCACCTCTACCCTTTGCAATACGATGCCACCACGGCCAACGATCATTGGTTGAACAGCTGGCTGGTTCAATTTACTTCCTGGATTTTCGGAACGCACGCATGGGCGATCCGGCTGCCGAATGTATTGGCTTATCTTGTTTACCTGTTTTATACAGCGCGATGGGCCGTCTCGCTGATAAAAGGTTGGTTTGCCGTACCTGCATTTCTCCTGCTGAACGCACATCCGTACCTGCTCGATTTCTTTTCTGCCGCGAGAGGATACGGGCTCGCCTTCGCAGCTATTTCCGCTACACTTTTTTATCTCAAACGCTTCAGCGAATCAACAGATGCAACTGTTCTGAAAAAAATACTGATCGCCGCCATGTTGGCACTGCTTGCGAATTTCGGAATGCTGCCCTTTTATCTTTCAACGCTGGGCCTCGTCACCTTTTTTATCTGGCAGTCCGATCGCAGGAATATCAAACAGCAAATTCAGTTACTGCTGCTGTATGTGACACCGCTGCTGCTGATCGTGCTTCCGCATCTTTTCCGCATGCAAAAATCCGGTGCGTTGTATTACGGCGACACCTCTTTCTGGGAAGGCTCGGTAAAATCGGTGGTCGTTAGCCTGCTTTACCACGTTCCGTATGCAGGCTCCAATCATTTCAGCTCTGCCAAACCGGTCATCTGGCTTTTGCTGGCGCTGCTGCTGTTGTGCGCCGCGATCGGCATTCGAAAAAAAGGTCTGCGGATGTGGATGCACTCGCCCGAAGGGATCACCTTCTTCGTGTTCGCGGCAAGCACCAGCGCCATTTTCCTGGAGCACACACTCACGGCAACAGAATACCCGCTGCGAAGAGTGGCGCTGTATTTATTCGTGCTGCTGATGTTCGCCGTAGTGAGTTCACTGTCGTCACTGCTGAAGAATCGCTCACTGGTTGCAGTTGGAACCGCCTTGAGCCTTCCTGTACTGTTTCATCTTTTTTATTGCGCGAACCTGGGTTACCTCGTCGAATGGAAACAGGCCGGCGGCACGCAGGTTGCAGCCGATCGCATCATAGCCGAGCACGCAAGGATGTCGCCGCGTGATTCGGTAACGGTTTGCACCGACGGCGTGTGCGGCTGCTCGTTACAATTCATTCACGACCGCGATCATCTCGATTGGATGAAGATCACCGTCAACTACGATGCGAGAAAACCCAAACCGGCCGGTTATGATTTTTACCTCGTCGAAAGCGCGAACGTGCCTGCGTTCAATCCGGCCGGTTATATTCTGCTTGATACGTTGCCGTATACTGATAACCTCCTGGCGATGGACGCGAAAGTCCGTTTGCGACAGCCGAAATAATGTTGACGTTTGCGTGAAAACAAAAGAGGCACGAAGTAAAAACTCCGTGCCTCCGTGTCTCCGTGGTTAAACGCCTTATTTACTCAAATAAAGATTCCGCTCCGAATAGATCTGGTGGAAATATTCATCCTGCAGGCTGTCGATGAAGTAGATCGCTTCGCCGGTGGATTTCATTTCCGGGCCGAGCTCCTTCTGCACATCCGGGAATTTCTCATAGGAGAACACCGGGATCTTGATCGCGTAACCTTTCTTGCGCGGGTTGAATTTGAAATCTTTCACTTTGTTCGCACCAAGCATCAGCTTCGTGGCGTAATTCACGTACGGTTCATCGTAAGCTTTGGCGATGAACGGAACGGTGCGGGATGCGCGCGGGTTCGCTTCGATGATGTACACGACTTCATTCTTCACCGCGAACTGGATGTTGATGAGGCCGACCGTATTCAGCGCAAGCGCGATCTTCTTCGTGTGCGCTTCGATCTGTTGCATCACGTTCTCGGAAAGATCGAACGGCGGCAGCACAGCGTACGAGTCACCGGAGTGAATGCCGGCAGGCTCGATGTGCTCCATGATGCCGATGATGTACACGTCTTTTCCGTCGCAGATCGCGTCCGCTTCGGCTTCGATGGCGCCGTCGAGGAAATGGTCGAGCAGCACTTTGTTGCCGGGAATATCATTCAGCAGTTTCACCACGTGCTGCTCCAGCTCCTGCTCGTTGATCACGATCTTCATGCTTTGTCCGCCGAGCACGTACGAAGGACGCACCAGCAGCGGGAAGCCGAGCTGTCGCGCGAGATCGATCGCCTGGTCGGCATCTTCGATCACACCGAACTTCGGATACGGAATGTCGTTATCACGCAGCAACGTCGAGAAGCTGCCGCGGTCTTCCGCGAGATCCAGTGATTTGAAATCGGTGCCGATGATTTTGATGCCGTAACGATCGAGCTTCTCCGCCAGCTTCAGCGCCGTTTGTCCGCCGAGCTGCACGATCACGCCTTCCGGTTGCTCGTGGAGAATGATCTCGTAAATATGTTCCCAGAACACCGGCTCGAAATAAAGCTTGTCGGCCACGTTGAAGTCGGTCGACACCGTTTCCGGGTTGCAGTTGATCATGATCGTTTCGTAGCCGCATTCTTTCGCCGCGAGAACGCCATGCACGCACGAGTAATCGAACTCGATGCCCTGGCCGATGCGGTTCGGGCCGGAGCCGAGCACCACGATCTTTTTCTTATCGGAGCGAACCGATTCGTTCTCGTCTTCGAACGTCGAATAATAATACGGCGTGCGCGCTTCGAATTCTGCAGCGCAGGTATCGACCAGCTTGTAGACGCGGCGGATGTTCATCTCGTCGGCGCGCTTGTGGAAGACCTGGCTTTCGAGGCAACCGAGCAGGTGCGCGATCT
>CAMLEF010000392.1 GCA_946478675.1 uncultured Flavobacteriales bacterium
CTCTTGAGCTCCTGCCGCGCCAGGCGTTCGTCGTCGATGATGATCACTTTCATTGGTCTGCGTTTTTGAGGCTGTTGAGGTTAGGAATGAAAAGATGCGTGAAAACGGTCGAATCGTTTTCGTTGGTGATCGAGAAAGAAGCTTTGCCGCCGTAGAGCAGCTCCAGCCGCTCGGTGGTGTTGCGCATGCCGAAACCGGTTTCCGCTTTTTTCGAAGCGTCGTACTGTCCCGAATTGCGAATCGAAATGTCGAGGCCGTCGTTTTTTACGAGTGTCGTGAGCGATAATTTGCCTCCCTGCGGCAACCGCGCGATGCCGTGCTTGATGCCGTTTTCCATCAGCGTCTGCACCATCATCGGCGGCACTTCCACCTGCTCGCTGCCCGGCCCGATGTTCCATTCGACGACAAGCCGCTCTTCCAGCCGCACCGATTCGATCGCGATGTAATCCTTCACGATGTCGAGCTCCTGCTGGAACGGGATCAGGCGGTGTTTTCCCATCTGGAGAATGTTGCGCAACAAATTCGCCAGCTGCGTCACCGCCTCTTTCGCACGCGCCGGGTTTTCTCCGACCAATGCGCGGATCGAATTCATCGCGTTGAACATGAAATGCGGGTTGAGCTGCGACTTCAGCTTGTTCAGCTCCGTCTCGTGGATCATCGCCTGCCAGCGCAGGTTTTCAATTTCCGCCTTCTTGTAATTCGCAATGAAATGCACGAGAAAATAAATGACCGACCAGAAGAAAAAGAAAAACGTGTACGTCGTCACCGGGATCAGCACACTCGCCGCCGTCAGCACGATCGGTTTTCCCGTGGCAAGACTGTCGAGCGAAAGCTGCAGCAGCATCGCGGTAAACGCCATGAGGATGTTGACGAGCAAAACGCGGAACAGCGCGCCCGGCAGCGGCAGCTTCAGCCAATGCATTTTCAGGATCACCGAGCGCAGCCCGTGCGTCAGCAATACGCCGATCGCGAAATTGAAAATGAGCCCGAAGACGATGTTGCCGCTCAGCTTTCCCTGGATGTAAACGATGAACGCGTTCAGGAAAATGAACAGCATCCAACCGCCCAGCTGGCAGGCCCAGTATAATCGGCGGTCGGTGAGGTCGAGCATCGGTTGGTTGTTTACAGTATGCAGTCGTCAGGCTGAGTAGCGAAGCGTATCGAAGCCTGACGACTGTTTATTTATTGATCCAGGCTTTGCGGAGCTTCAGCTGTTCGGGCGTGGCGTTTTCCATCGGCATGAGCATGTGGCGCTTCTGTACCGTAACGGGATGAAGGTGTCCTTTCAGCGTGTGTTTTTTATACGCGCCGTTCTCGTAACGCTTCACGACGACTTTCAGCTTCTGCCCGTTTTTCGCGTGCGCGATGTAGCTGCCGATGATCTCGCCGGCATTATCGGGCGTGACTTTTTTCCCGTTGAACGACACGAGCACGTCGCCTTTCTGGTAGCCCATTTCACTGCCGAAATCGTTCGGTGCGGTCGGGAACATGCGGATCTGTCCGTCGGAATCGAGGCGCAGCCCGTAACCGCCGAGCGGATCGAGCGTTTGTATCGTTGCGCGGCGTTTGTAGTCGATGCCGACTGCGGCAAATACTTCGGCGAACGGCAGCGGTTCTCCGCCGATCACGTACTTCTGGAAAAAGTCGCCGATCTCCGGATACGTCAGCTTCACGATGTCGCTGATGAGCGAGTCGTCGACAAAAGAACGATCCTTGCCATATTTTTTTGCAAGGTCTTTCATCAGGTCCTGCGTGCCGTATTTTCCGTCGGACAACTGTCGCAGCTTGATGTCGAGGCACAGCCCGATGAGCGCGCCTTTCGAATACACGTTGTTGTATTGGTCTTCGTATTTGTCGAGCACGCCTTTGCTCATCTTCGTGAACGAAAGCTCATCGTCGTAATCATCCGCAGAGATCATTTTCTCACGCATCACGCCGAGGAATTCTTCCAGCGATTGCGTGCCATATTTCACCTGCACGTGGTGCGCGGCGTATTCCGTCAGACCTTCGTACATCCACAAATGCTGCGACATCGCCGGGTTGTTGTAGTCGAAGTCGCCGATCTCGTACGAATGAATGCTCAGCGGCGTCACGATGTGAAAGAATTCGTGCGCTGAAACGTCCTTGATGGTTTGCGCAATGAATTCCGGCTGCATTTCCAGCAACGTGTACATCGACGAATACGAATGCTCGAGCGCACCGAACGCGCCGGACTTGTAGCCTTTCGGATTATCCGTGAGATAAATCAGGAACGCGTAGTTCTTCACGGGCAACGTTCCGCCGAGGTATTGACGCTGCAGGTCGAGCAGGATGCGCAGGCTGTCGGAAATGAATTTCGCGGTGACGAGCTTGTTCGGCGAATACACGGAGATGAGCACGTCGGCGCCGCCTACAAAAACGTGCGCGGTGTCCGGGCGATCGTACATGATCGGGCCGTCGACAAGGTCCATGTAATTGGGAACGGTGTACGTGTCGGTATTGCCGCTGCGTTTGACGTCGTTCAACCCGGTTGCGCCGAAAAATCCTGCCGGGTGCGTGATGTTGACGACGTAGGTGTTGCGCTTCATGCCGTCGAAGTAGCCGAAGAAGCCGTGGTTGTTGATCACGAAATTCGTGTCCTGCTGGATGTTGGTTCCGGCCGGTTCGAAAACGAATTCGCCTTTCACGTTCGTGTCCCACGTGTCTTCGACGTCGTACGTGATCTTGTCAAGCGATTTCGCATTCGGAATTTTCCAGCTGTTCACGTCGACTTTCGTCACGCTCATTTCTTTCCCGCTTTTATCGAACGCTTTGAAATCGTGCGTGAATTTTCCGAAGTCGTAAACCTTGTACGTTCCCGGCACCATCGCAGGCAGTCGATACACGACGGTGTCTTTGCTCATCGCGGGCGTCGTCAGCGTTACCGTGAGCATGTCCTTGTGTACCTGCGTGAGGTCGAGCGTGAACTGGTAATTGCTGTTTTGCTGCGCGGAGAGTGTAGCAGCGAGGGCGGTTATGGTGAAGAGAGAGAGAAGCTTTTTCATTGGACTCAGCGATACAGTTTTTGAAATTCCCAGCGGTTCGTTTTCCAGAGCACCGCCATCAGGATGAGAAAAGAAACGAACAGCACGATGTTGTCGGTTGCCGGCGTCATTTCTTTCGCGACCCAGATCGTATTGGCCTGGATGGCCGAATTAGCGCTCGTTACGCCGATCGTTCCGAAGAGGTTGTTAGCAAGGTGCATGCCCATTGCGCTTTCCAGTCCTTCGTCGAGCGCCGCCATCATGGCAAGAAAAATGCCGGGCAGCAAATAAGCAGGAAGCATAGCAGCAACACCGTACGCTTTTACTTCCGGGTTAAACATGTGCATCAGGCCGAATGCAGTTCCGGTAATCAGGATCGGCAGCCATGCAGATTTTGTTTTCTGACCGATGCCCTGGAAGAGATAGCCGCGCAGGAAAAATTCTTCCCACCACGTTTGTACCGGAAGAAAAAGAAGAGCGAGCGCTAAGGTGACGAAGAACGGCCCGGGATTAAATACGAAAGTGTAATTACCGGGCGTAAGCTGCATCGACAAAAACTGTCCCGCGAAACAAAGGATCGTCCACGTTAATGCGGAAATGGCCAAACGCTTCCAGCGGATTTTCGGCGCGGAAGTAATGATGGACAAAAACTTTTTCTGGTGAAGAAACCTCACGGTAATCCACAACGCGATCATCCCGCCGACGAAAATGAACATCTCTACGAGGAAGATGATGTTCGGGTCGAGATGCATGATCTGCGGACTGAGCACCTTCGATGAAAGATCTTTGTCGAACATGTCGATATAACCGTGGCGGACGCCGTACTTCAGCAGGAAGAGCAGTGGGATTTGTCCGAGCAGGCTGTATCCTCCGATGAGAATAATGATTGCGCCGACGAGGTAACGCCAGCCTTCATTTTTTCCCTGGCGGCCGACCTGCAAAAACTTATTGTAAAGCGGTTCCGGTTCCGGCGCAGGAAGCGGAGGAAAGCCGAACGGCGGCTGCGGAGGAAAAGGAGGGAACGAATGATTATTCTCCATATGCACAAGTATAACGGAAAATTCGCGCGCGTTGCCGTCGCTTCACACG
>CAMLEF010000393.1 GCA_946478675.1 uncultured Flavobacteriales bacterium
GGGCCGGTTGGGCCTGTGCTCGAAGACGACGTGCACATGTTTTGCCAGGTCGAGGTCGCTGCGACGTAGTAGAAGAAACAATCGAAGTTCGTGTCGTACACCAACAAGCCGTTTGCCGGTGTGGCAATGGCGAGACGCTGGGCTGTCGTCATTCGCGGAACAAGCACACCTTGCGTAGTGGATTGCATCTCGAGAATGGACGAAGCGTTCGGAGTAGTTGTTCCGATACCGACGTTGTTGGGTTGTGCTTTAACAGCAACAACCGTGAGGAGGGCGCATGCGAAAAAGAAAAAGTGCTTGTAAAGTCTTTTCATAAGGAGCCTTTTGACCAAGAACAAACATAGCAGAATTTCCAAGAATAACAAGGGTTAATGGCTCGACCGTAATCAGCGGCAAAAAAGCAAAAGCCCCTCCGGAAAGGAAGGGCTTCGGCAAAACGAATGCGAATTGAAATTAACGGATCAGGTTGACCTGGCCGACGTAAATATGCCGTGCGCCGTTCGGGTCCATTGTAACGATCTTGTAGACGTAAGTGTCGACCTGGCAGACTTTCGAAGTGCCTTGCGTCGTTCCGTCCCAGCCGCCGGGCCATGCACTGGTCTGGTAAATCATGTTGCCCCAGCGGTCGAAAATGTACATCGTGTATCGCTCCATATTGACGCCCATGCCTTGCGGGAAGAACACATCGTTGTGCCCGTCTCCATTCGGCGTGAAGCTGTTCGGAATGTAAACCGCGTAATCTTCCTGCACGATGATCGGCTCGGTAGTGCTGTCCTGGCAACCGTACTGGTTGGTCACGATCAGCTGTACCATGAACACGCCGGAATCCTGGAACGCATAAACCGGGTTCTGCAGCACTGAAGAAGAATCATCCTGGCCGAAGCTCCAGATCCAGGAAACGGCGCCGATCGATTGATCCGTAAAGCTCACCTGGTTGTTCAGCATCGTCGCCGGTTGCGGAGAAGCGCTGAAGTCGGCGATCGGGAGCGGCCACACGGTGATGTAGTTCTGCAACGTTGTTGTTCCGACACAACCGATATTATCCGTTACCGTCGCCGTCACATCGAAGTTGCCGGCGCTGGTAAAGCAGAAGGTCGGAGAAGCCGCAGTCGATGTGCCGAGGTTGTTGCCGAACGTCCAGACTACGCTCGCGGTATTCGGCGTGCTGTTGGTGAACGCTACGCAAAGATCTTCGCAGCCCGTCGTTGCCGTTGTTGCCGCGAACGTCGGTACCGGCGCAGGATTTACCGTAACGGTAACCGTCGACGTATCAGGCGCCGTATTGCAGCCGTCGGTGAGGATCACTGTGTAAGTCGTCGTGCTGTTGACGGTAACCGTGATGTTCTGCCCGGTTTGCACGGCCGGCGTCAGCCAGGTGTAAGTCAGGTTGCCGTCGCCGCCGTTGCCGTTCGCTGTCAGGTTTACCGGCGTGCCTCCGCAAACTGTTACACCGTTCATCGCCTGCACCGTCAGCGGCGGATTCACCGTTACGATCGCCATCTGGTTCGCCGATTGACAACTGTTCGCATCGGTAACATAAACGGTATACGTGGTGGTAACGGTCGGAGAAACCGTGATGTTTTGCGTGGTCCAGCTGGTCACGCCATCCGTCCAGTGATAAGAATACGGAGGTGTTCCGCCCATGCCGACGTCGGAGAGGTTCGCGCTCTGCCCGATGCAGATCGTTTGTGTGCCTGCGGGAACATTCGTCAACTGTTGCGGTTGCGTGATGGTTACGAAAGCAGAATCCTTGCAGCCGTTCGCATCGGTCAGCATAACCGTGTACGTGCCGGGGCAAAGCGCCATCGCCGTATCGTTCGACTGGTTTTGCGGAAGTGTGTTCCAAACGTAGTTGTACGGCGAAGTTCCGCCGTTCGCATTCGCTACTGCCCAGCCGTCGCAGGCGTTGAAGCAGGTGATGTTCGAAGAGCTGACGACAGATACGGAAGCGCCGGGCGTATTCGGGACGTTGACACAAAGCGTGTCGCCGCAACCGTTCGCATCATACGCGTACACGCAAACCTGTCCCGGGGGAAGGTTGTTTTCCGTGAGGCCGTTGTTACCGCTCGGCCAGACAATGTTGTAAGGAGGTGTTCCGCCATTGACAGCGATCGTAACCGAACCGTCGTTTTGCCCGCAGTTGGCGGTAGTGATCGAAGTAGATTGAATTACAACTGCGGTCGGTTCCGTGATGTTGACGCTCGCCGTCGCCGTGCAGCCGATGTTGTCGGTAACCGTTACGTTGTAAGATCCCGCGCAAAGACTGGTCGCCGTCTGGTTCGTGCTGCTGTTCGACCAGGAATACGTGTACGGCGAAAATCCTCCTGAAGGATTGGCTGTAGCTTGCCCGTTGCAGGCGCTGAAGCACGTGTTATCCGTTGGTGTTGTTGTCGCTGATAAAACCTGCGGCGCTACGTAGACCACGCACGTATCGGTTCCGATACATCCGTTCGCGTCGGTTACGGTGACGACGAAAGTTGTGGTAACGGTGGGGCAGGCCTGCGGGTTGGCAATGTTAGAGGGACCGGTGATCGATCCGGCCGGAGCCCACGAGTAAGCAACGCCGCCGCTGCCCTGGAGCGTCGTGCACGAGCCGGAACAAATGCTGTCGTCAGGCCCCGCGTTCGCAGTAGTCATAGGCGTAACGCTCACCACGACGCTGGACGTTGCCGTACATCCTGCAGCGGTCGATCCGGTTACTACGTACGTCGTGGTTATCGTTGGCGATGCTACCGGGTTGGCAATATTGGGATTGCTGAGCGCAGTCGTTGGCGACCACGACCAGCTGGTAATGTTGTTCGGGCTGGTGGCGTTAAGCTGCGTATTGCCGCCATAGCAAATGTTGACGTTGGATCCGGCGCTTACACTGGCGCTGGAAACCACCACCGTTACCTGGTCGGTAGAAGTGCCGATGCATCCGCCCGTTACCGTAGCGGTATAAGTCGTTGTCGTGTTCGGAGAAACGGTAATGGTGGGGCCTGTGCCGACCAGTGTATTGCCCACGTACCATTGGATCGGGTTGAGCGCTGCGCTGAGGATCGAAGGATTGTAAGGGATCGGTCCGGCGCTGTAACTGTTCATGCCAGTCGGAGTCCAGCGGTAACCGTCATTCGTGGTGGTCCATTGCGTCGGAAAATTGCGGCCGGGAACGACATACGCAATCGTGCCGGCATTATTCTGGATGCCGTGAATCGCCGCACCGCCATTCCAGGAGGAGCACACCGGCTTGTTGGCGATATGCGTTTCAATCACGTTGGTCGTTTCGAACAGCTTGATCTGGCTGGTGAATTGCATATTCGTGCAGGAGAACATGCGCACGGAGCAAAATGCCACCACAAACACCCGGTTAGGGGCGGTGCCCAGTGTAGCGTAGGTGATCGTACCACCCGACGGCGGAAGAAGGTCCTGCCAGGGACACATGATGGAATTCACAGGATCGGAAGGCGAAGGAATTGCTGCAGGAATCGACCACGGTGAATAGCCGCCTGCGCTTCCGGTATTGAACGTGATGTAGTTGTTCGACGAAATCAGGCACTGCGAGTACGTCGTGCCGAAGTAAGTGAACGGGAAACCGATATTGATCACGCCTGTATACTGGTCATCGCTCAATGAAACGGATGTGCCCGCGATGGTCGGTGAAACGGTGGCGGTGAGCGTGGCTGAACCAGGCAGACAGATGGTGTCGTCCGGGCCTGCATTGATAATGGATTGTCCGTTTGCTATAGCCGAAGACAGCAGCAGGCCAGCCAAAAGGATCAAACGTTGAGGATGTTTCATGGAGCCAGGTGTAGTTTTCAGGGCATCAAGGGTTTGCCGACACTTAATGCTTAATTCAAATTTAGATCATATAAACGTCAAAGACAAATTTCATCTGATTTTTAAGTTCAGGCGTGGGAAAAACGGGGAAACGGGTTTTTTACACGGTGAAAAGCCGGCCACAAAAAGCTGCATCCGGAATGGAAATGACTTTGTTGAAGCAGGGAACAGTTGTGTTGCAGAACGACGGGCTGTCGTAGTGATCGTCGTCGCAGGCGGGTAGTTCGAAACTGTTTAACAGGAGCTGGAACCGTGATGTTCCCATGCGAG
>CAMLEF010000394.1 GCA_946478675.1 uncultured Flavobacteriales bacterium
ACCATAAGCGTTAAAAGCCGGTTTTACCCCGCGGACTGTCACGTGTAAGATTTTTGCAGAACTTGTGCGCCTTATGCAAGACGCGCAGACAAAGCGTTACACGGAGCTGCTGGCAGAACTGCTTCCGGAGATGCGGGCGGAAGTGTTGCGCGTGCAATCCGTGGGCGGCGGAAGCATCAACCGCTGCGTGAAGCTGGAAACGTCCAAAGGATTTTTTTTCCTGAAAGAGAACGATGCGAAAGCGTTTCCCGGGATGTTCGCAGCGGAAAAGCGCGGACTGGAATGGCTGGCGTCGACGAATACGTTTGTCGTTCCCGAACCGCTGGGCCTGCTGGAGAAAAACGGCAGCGCTTATTTGCTGCTGTCGTGGCTGGAAAAAGCGGCGCCTGCTGCAAAGAGCAGTTACGAAGCCGGAACGCTGCTCGCGAAGCTGCATCGCCATTCGGAAAAAACATTCGGCCTCGATCACGACAATTACATCGGCTCATTGCGGCAGTCGAATCGACAACATAATTCGTGGGAAGAATTTTTTGTGCTCGAGCGCATTCTCCCGCAGGTGCAGCTCGCGCGTGATGCGCAACGGATCGATGCGCAGCTGGTGAAGCAGGCGGAGAAATGCTGCGCACGTGCCGCGGATCTTTTTCCAATGGAGAAACCGGCGTTGCTGCACGGCGATCTCTGGAGCGGAAATTTTCTCTTAACGAACAACGGGCCTTCCGTTTTCGATCCCGCAGTGTATTACGGTCACCGCGAAATGGACCTCGCCATGACGCAGCTGTTCGGCGGCTTCGATGATGATTTTTACGCCGGTTATGAAAATGAATTTCCATTGGAAAACGGCTGGCGCAAACGGATTCCTTTCGGACAGCTGTACCCGCTCCTCGTACACGTCAACCTGTTCGGCGGTGGTTATATTTACGACGTGAAATCCATCCTTTCCGCATTTTGAACAAGCTTCTTTCTTCTCCGCCCCGGGTGCTGTTGCTGCTGTCGGTTACGCGCCGTTCCTCGTGAAGAACACGTTTGCGTTCCAGGACGGCATGTTCGCCGACGGGATTCTTTACGCCGCGGTTTCGAAAAATATGGCGGAAGGATCGGGCAGCTTCTGGCATCCGCATTTCACAACGTACATGCACGATCATTTCCACGAGCAGCCGCCGCTGGGACTCTTTTTGCAATCGATTTTCTTCCGCATTTTCCACAGCATTTATCCCGAGCGCGTTTACGATCTGCTGCTGGCGCTCATCGACGGCTGGCTGATCGCGCGCATTTGGAAAAATGCGTTCCGCAATCACGAGCAACAACAACAATGGGTGGCATGGCCGCTGCTGCTGTTCTTCCTTTCGCCGGTCGTGTTCTGGGCATTCACGAACAATGTGCTCGAGATCACGATGGCGGCATTTACATTGGCGGCGACGAACGCAATTTTGCGCGCGATGCTGCAGGAAAAGAAAATGTTCCTATTGATGCCGGCGGTTTTGTGGATCACGGGCGCTTCGATGTGCAAAGGCCCGCAGGGATTATTTCCGCTCGCGCTGCCGGCGATTCTCTGGCTGGTGAAACGCCGCGAGGTTTCGCTGAAAAAAGCCGTGATCGCTTCGCTGGTGCTCTTCGCCGGAGTCGCCGCGATTTATGCGATCCTGCTGCAGTCGCCCGATGCGCAGGAAGCGTATTCCTCGTGGTACAAGAACCGCATCCAGAATACGTTCAGCGGCAACAACAATACGACCGGCACGCATTTCTCGCTGCTCTTCGACCTGATGCTGAATATGCTGCCGTTGCTGGCCGTTTCCGCGCTGATCTTTTTCCTGGGAAGAAAAACTGCCGATCGCGCAGCCGCATTTTCCAACGGGCACGTGTTTTTCCTGATGGCGCTGGCCGGTTCGTTGCCGTTGCTGGTGACGCGCGAGCAGCGTCCGTTCTACCTCACCACCTCGATGCCGTATTACGCGCTGGCGATTGCGGCGTATACCGTTCCGATGCTGTCGCAATGGCTGCAGCGCCTCACAAATCCGAAAGGCTGGAAGATCACCGGCATCCTGGCGTTCGTGTTGCTGCCCTGCATTCTCCTCGTCACGTTTTTAATTGCAGGAACGCCCAAGCGCGATGCCGACACGCTCGCCGACGTTCGTCTTTCCGCAGCAGTGATCGGCTCCGGCAACCGCGCCGCCTGCGATCACGATGTGTATCAAAGCGACGCCACGCTGAATTATTACAAGCGTTACGGCAACGTCGACATCAGCTTCAACGTTCCGGCAGATTTTTACATTTCCTCCAACGGGCAAGCGCCGGAAGAATACGAGAAGATGGACCTGCCGCTGAAAAAGCTGACGCTCTTCCGGAAAAAGCCGTAACGATCTGTTTGTTCGAGCGAAGTCGGGAACGTGTTGCATTAGAATGCGACAGTTTCTCGTCTCTGCCTGAAGAAGCAGGGATCGGGAAAGCGTCTGCATTTTTCATTAACACATTAGCACATTAGCAGATTGTCCCATTATTTTTGTCCCATGTCCGAACAATCCATCCACTCTTCCAAGGCGCCTGAACCGGTCGGCCTTTACCCGCATGCCAGACGCGTCGGCAACCTGCTGTTCCTTTCGGGAGTTGGCCCGCGCGAGAAGGGCACGAAAAAAATTCCCGGCGTCGAGCTGGATGACAAAGGCAACATCGTTTCCTACGATATCGAAACGCAATGCCGCAGCGTTTTCCAGAACGTGAAATACATTCTCGAAGATGCCGGCAGCAGCTGGGACAAGATCGTCGACGTGACCGTTTTCCTCACGAACATGAAAGACGATTTCCCCACGTACAACAAGCTCTGGGCGGAATATTTCAAAGAAAATCCCCCGTGTCGCACGACGCTGGAGATCAATTGCCTTCCCACGCCGATCGCGATTGAGTTGAAAGTCATTGCTACGATCTGATGAGTTGAAGGGTTAAAAAGTTGGTTGGGTTGGTTAGGATTTCGAATTAAACAAGCCTGTTCAGCAAACCCTTCCCCTGTTTGTCGCCTCTCGTTGTATAACCACAAACCAACTTAACCAACCCAACCAACTCTTCAACCACCATCATGCGCGGAACGTTTCCTGTGATCGCCATCCTTCTCCTCACGCTGCTCAGCTGCGGAGAAAAGAAGAAAAACCAACGCGAAGTACTGTCGCAGGGTTTTATGATCCTCGAAGGCGATACCGTTACGGAAGAATTGTACCGTGAGCGCGATTCCGTTTTTCACGCGTTTTACCGCCGGCCTTCGAACCGTCTTTTCATGCTGGAAAAAGCAGCAACGCAGCAGGAATTGAAGGACAGTACTTACCGCGAAGAAGTGTATTACGCTTCCGGCCGGATCCGTGAAGTGCGTCAGTTCCGCAACCGTTTGCCCGAAGGAAAGTGGACGGTGTTTTACGAAAACGGCAAGCTGAAATCCACTTCCGAATTCAGCGGGAAATTCCTGCAGCGCTACGAATCGTTCTATGAAAACGGCGCGCCGTGGAAGACGTCCGTTCGTTCTCCTGACGGCACAATGACGCGCACAGAGCTGTTCATGAACGGAAAGACCAGCCAGCAATTTATCCTCGACACGGCCGGCAACGGCAGCAGCGTGATCTACTTCATCGAAGGCGACACGGCAGAAGCGGGCAAGCTGCGCCACGGAAAAAAGTCCGGCATCTGGCGTGTGTATGATGAGCGGAAGAAGCAACTGCGGGATACGCTGTTTTAGCCGCAGATGGCGCTGATTTCCGCAGATTCTTCAGGGAGATTCTTCTGTGTTTGCCACGAATTACGCGGATTGCGCGGATTCTTTTTTGAGATAATCACTGCAGATGGTGCGATTCACACGCCTCCGGCGTGCCGGGTGTTCCCACCCGGCACTACTGCGAAGCAGTTTTCCCATTCAGCACTTCCATTTCTTTTTCACCACCACAAGATCATCCCACACCGCAGTCACACGCCCCCGGCGTGCCGGGTGTTTCCACCCGGCACCACTGCGAAGCAGTTTTCTCACTCAGCACTTCCTTTTTCATTGCCATAAGATTCACCCA
>CAMLEF010000395.1 GCA_946478675.1 uncultured Flavobacteriales bacterium
GGCACCGGACCCCACCGGACCGACCCCGTCCCCACACCGGTCCGCCCGATCGGGGAGAAGGTGAACGACCCGGTGTGGTGGGATTCGCAGCCGACGGTTTCCGCAGACGGCAACATCCTGTATTTCGCCAGCAACCGTCCCGGCGGACAAGGCGGCATCGACATCTGGATGACGAAAAAAGATGCGACAGGCGAGTGGGGCGTTCCGGTCAATCTCGGGCCCACGATCAATACGCCGGGCGATGAAAAATCACCGTTCATTCACACGGACAGCCAGACGTTGTATTTCAGCTCTACGGGTCATCCGGGCCTCGGCGGCTTCGATATTTATTATGCGCGGACCGATGCGAAAGGCAACTGGCAAACGCCGACCAACCTCGGTGTGCCGATCAACACGGCCGGTGATGAAGTCGGATTTTTCGTGAGCACGGATGGTTCTACCGGTTTCTTCTGCTCGAACCAGCGCATGCCGGGACAAATCGGCGGCTGGGATGTTTACCAGTTCGAGCTGTACAAAGAAGCGCGACCGGAAGCTGTCGTCATTGCGAAAGGCGAATTGAAAGACGACAACGGCAACCCGCTCACCGGCCCCGTTACGGTTGAAGTGCGCAACGTGAATTCGAAAGAGAAAACGAAAGCGGTAGTCGACACAACGTCCGGCAGTTTTGCCTTCGCGATGAAGGTGAGCAAAAAAGACGATTACGTCGTCACGGTGAAAAAAGACAGCGCTGCATTCAACTCCGCGCTCATCTCCGGCAAACAGGATTTCACGCAGAAAACGACGGTCGCCGTTCAGCCGATGGAAGTGAAGAAGCTGAAGGTCGGCGGCGCGTACACGATCCACGATATCAACTTCGCTTCGAATTCCGCGGTGCTCGAGCCGGAGTCGATGGTGGTGCTCGAAGAATTCGCGGCTTACCTGAAAGAACATCCGAAGATGAAGATCACGATCGAAGGTCACACCGATAACGTCGGCGACGATGCGAAGAACATGGATCTTTCCAACGAACGTGCGTACGCCGTCTTCGAAGCGCTCACCGTAAAATTCGGCGTGCCGCGCAGCCAGATCACCGGCTCGAAAGGTTACGGCGAAACCAAACCGATCGCCGACAATGCGACGGATGAGGGAAGAGCGAAAAACCGCCGCACGGAATTCGTGATCGTTTCCCAGTAAAAAAAATGAACCACGGAGACACGGAGGCACGGTGGTTTTCCCGCTGAGCCTCCGTGTTTTTTTATTGTTTTTTCTCCAGGAATCCCGGCAATAATTTCCCGATGAGATCGCTCCAGCCGGCTTCGAAATTCTTCTTTGCAAAATCCGGTTCATCACCGAACGTTTCAATGCCGGAATGCGTGAGCCGCACGCGGGTTTTGCCGTTCTCCGGGAAGAGCTCGAACGTCACCAGTGAATCGCCGGGATAACCGTCGTAGCGCCAGGTGTAGGAGATCTTTTTATTCGGAACGACTTCGACGACTTTGCAGAGGTGCTTGTATTGTTTCTCCGGCGGTCCCCCGAAAAAATGAAATTCAAATCCCGGCTCCGCGCGAAATTCCGCGAGGTCGAAATACCATTGTTTCATTTGCTCTTTGTCGGTGATGGCCTGCCAGGCTTTTTCCACGGGCGCGTCGATGACGATTTCCCGGATGATCGGTTCGTGCTTCATTTTTTCTTTTCTAAAAAGTGTTTCAGCGCAAGCAGCTTTTTGTCCCAGAGGCGGCGGTGATAATCGGCCCAGTCGGAAACTTCTTTCAGCTTGTCGAGGTTGGCCACGCAAAACCGCTCGCGGCCTTTCTGTGAAATAGTGACGAGCCCGCATTCGGTGAGAATTTTCACCTGCTTTGAAATCGCCGGGCGGCTGATCTCGAAATGGTCGGCCACGGCATTCAGGTTCATCGCCTGTTTCGCCAGCAGGTGAATGATCTCGCGTCGTGTCGGATCGGCAATCGCCTGGAAAACGTCTCTGCGCATTTTTAATGTGTAACTGATTGGTTACAAATATAAGGAATATTCACCATCCTTATTTTTTGTCTTGTATCATGTTTTTGAGGCAGGCGAAGTGAGCCGTTAAGCAGGAGAATAGCTGCTTCTCTATAAGAGAATAGGCAATAAGTTGTGTCCCGCCAAAATCGCAGAAAACGGATTCATATCATGTTTTTAGCTGATTGTTGATCTTGGGCTGGCCCCGGCCGCACAGGTACTTTTGGTGCGTAAACGTTCTATGTTTTTAAAAGCCTGTGAATATGGAATTCGGGCGACGATCTATGTCGCCGGACATTCGTTGGACGGTAAACGGTCCGACCTGAAAGAGATTTCAGCCGGGATACCACAGGCATCGTGCTGTACATCTACCAGTTTGTCAAATACGGCCGTCCCACGGCGCTCCTCGCAGCGGAAACGGCTGAAACGGAAAATGAAAACCTGAATTTAAAACGAGTCACTGTATGAACTACTCCTCTCTCTTTCGAAAATGGAAGGCCGTAGCTGCCGCATTGCCGCTGCTGCTCTTCACCGCCTGCTCGAATGAACATGGCGAATCCAATGATTCCACCACGCAGTCCTCCACCGCTGCCGTCACCGGAGAAATGCAGGCGGAACTTACTTCACCGCCCATGGTGCCGAAGCCGGTGGGCAACCGCGCCCCGACCAAACTCCGCGTCGATCTCGAGATCATCGAAAAAGAAGGTGTGCTTGCCGACAGCGTGCGGTATGTTTTCTGGACGTTCGGCGGTTCGGTGCCCGGCAGCTTCATCCGCACCCGCGTCGGTGATGAAGTGGAATTTCACCTCAAGAATAACCCGAACAACAAGCTCGCGCACAACATCGACCTGCACGCCGTGACGGGACCGGGAGGCGGCGCCGCTTCTTCGATGGTGTCGCCGGGATACGAAGTGCAGTTCTCGTTCAAGACGCTGAATCCCGGCTTGTACGTTTATCACTGCGCCACCGCACCGGTCGGCATGCACATCGCCAACGGCATGTACGGGCTCATTCTCGTCGAGCCGGAAGGCGGATTGCCGAAAGTGGATCGCGAATACTATGTGATGCAGGGCGATTTTTACACCGTGGGCAAAACCGGCGAGCGCGGGTTGCAGGCTTTCGCGATGGACAAAGCGATTGACGAAAATCCGCAATACATCGTGTTCAACGGGCGCGCAAACATGCTCACCGGCGCAAATGCACTTACGGCAAAAGTGGGCGAGACCGTGCGCATCTATTTCGGCAACGGCGGACCGAACAAGGTTTCTTCTTTCCACGTGATCGGCGAGATCTTCGACAATGTTTACATCGAAGGCGGCTCGACGGTCAACCACAACGTGCAGACCACGCTGGTGCCTTCGGGCGGTGCAACGATCGTCGAATTCAAAGTGGAGGTACCGGGCACGTATATCCTCGTCGACCACTCCATCTTCCGCACTTTCCATAAAGGAACGCTTGGCATGCTGAAAGTGACCGGCGAAGAAAACAAAACGATCTTCTCCGGCAAACAAGGCGAAAAAACTTACCAGCCGTAACGGGAAATGCAATCCCATCCGCACCGGGTAATGGTGTGGTGATTTGCCCGCACCATTACCCGGCTCACGGAAAAAAACAAAATCATGAAACGCCTGCTTTTTTCAACTGCTTGTTTTGCGTTCTGCGTATGCGCGTGCTCGCCGGAGAAATCGGCATCGCCCGCAAAAACGCCGTCGCTGGTGCGCGTGGTGAACACGCCTGCGCAAAACATAGTCGTGACCGAAACACCGATGGTCCCGATTGCCGCCGGAGTTTACATTCCCATGTACGGCCGCGACAGCAGCGAAGTGCGCGTGAAGGATTTTATGATGGATATCTATCCCGTTACCAACGCGCAGTTCCTCGACTTTGTCAGGAAAAATCCGCAATGGCGGCGCTCGCAGGTGAAACAAATTTTCGGCGACGGAAATTACCTGCGCGCGTGGGCGAATGATACCACGCTCGCAGCCACCCAGCTGCCGGATGCG